>CAZIFX010000032.1:0-24476 GCA_964538415.1 uncultured Halobellus sp. | reverse complement strand
GCGAGGAGTTCGTCGTCGACTGGGAGGCCGCGAACCTGCTCGCGATCGAGATGGAAGCCGCGACCGTCTTCGCGCTCGCCCGCCGCAAGGGCCTGCGCGCCGGCGCCATCTGCACCGTCGACGGCAACCTCGTCGAGGGCACACAGAAGGGCGCGGACTCCGACGACGAGCTCCCCGAGAAGGCGAAGAACAACGTCGAACGCGCCATCCAGATCACGCTGAACGCCGTCGTTTCGTTATAAACGGTCGACCGACGGGGGTGATCGTTGCTCCCGCATCACCGCACGTCCGCCGCGTTCACGACCGTCGCGAACTCGCCGTCCAAATGCGCCAGCGCGACGCGGTGGGACGTCTCGGGATCGATGCGATCGCCGTCGGGCGTCTCACGTTCGTGCGTCGCCGTCGCGTCGGCGACGAGGTACACCTCGTAGCCACGATTTTCCGCCATCCGCACGGTCGTCGAGACGCAGTGATCCGTGGTTAACCCGCAGACGACGAGCGTGTCGTATCCGCGCTCGCGGAGCCACCCGTCGAGGTCGGTCCCCAAAAAGGCGCCGTTGACGGACTTCTCGAAGGTCGCCTCCTCCCCCTTCGGGGCCGTCTCCGGCTTCCACGCGAAGCCCGAGCGATCGGACCGAAGGGGAGAGTCGGGCTCCGTAGAGGCGTGTCTCACGTGCGCAACCGGCCGACCGGCCTCGCGCCACGATTCGAGAAGCGACGCCGCAACCGACTCGGCGTCGGGGTTGTTGCGCTCGCCCCACCCCGGCTCCTCGAATCCGGTCTGAAGGTCCACCAACAGCAGGACCGCGTCGCACGGGAGATCGATGGCGGCGACGCTTCCGACCGCGTTCGACCCGGCGCTTGCCGACTCCTCCGACCCCTCAGTCATCGCCCGCCCCCACGACCGTCGGGGAGGCGTCGTCGGAACCGCCCGCGCCGCCGGCGAATCGCCGCCAAGCGTCGGCTTCGAGCAGTTCGGGGGGCGCCTTCGGGTGCTCGCGGGTCGGTTGGAGCGGACACTCGTCGGGGCTTTGCGCGTCGTCCTCACGGAAGAGGTACTGTGCCCACTCGCGGTCGCCCTCCACGCCCCAGTCGCCGAGATCGGCGTGGGGACAGACGCCGTCGTAGTCTGCCATGCGGGACTGGATGACCGCCCGTGCCTGCTGGCCCGCCTCGGTGTCCGCGGTGATCCCCTCGAAGACGGCCCGCGGCTGGAAGGTGATCTCCAGGCCGATCGGCGAGTAGCGGCTCCGTCGCTCGTCATAGAAGGGCGCCCGGGAGGTCGGAAACAGCGGCTCGCCGCCGAAACAGAACTCCCAGTACGGGTCGTCGGGGTCCGTCGGAACGTCCTCGGGCCACGGCTCGGGGTCGTGGACGTGCAGGAACTCCAGGACGTGCCAGAGCGCCTCGTGGAAGTCCCGCTCGGTCGCATCGGCCGCGAGCGGGTGGAAAAAGACCGCGAGCGGGGCGCGTTCGGCATGATCACGATACGTGTCGAGATACTCGAGGAGGACGTCACGCAGCCGCAGGAGCGCGACCGGGTCGGTCGTCGACTCGCAGGCCGCATAGAGCAGTTCCCCCCTTCGTTCGACCTCGATCCCGAAATAACAGGGGAACGGCGACCCCTCGTGCTCGTCGAGCATCGACTCGCGGAAGGTCCGATAGTGGTCCTGCAACCAGCCGGGAGCCTCGCCGAGCCGATCGTGGAGCGTCCCCTGGTCCAACAGCACGCCCTCTGTTCCGGGCTCGTTCATGTGATCGTTTGGGGATGACCGGGCTTTGGCGTTTCGCTCGGCGCGTCGTTCACTGGGACGGAACGGACCCGGTTCGATCGTCTTCGACCGTCATGCCGTCCGAATCGACGCCCGCGCCGCTTCCGCGTCAGTCACGCGTGTCGCTTCCGCGTCAGTCGCTCGCGATCGCGAATCGCGAGGCGTCGCTCTCGGCGGTCGGCGTGGTGACGAGCGAGACGCCGACGGTGAGCGCCGCGGAAAGGACCATCAGCGCGAGGGCGTAGTCCCAGCCGGCGTAGCTCCGTGGAAGCGCCGGCACCAACACGAGCGCGAGGTAGACGACCTGTGGAACGGCGATCCCTGCGATCATCCCGGATCGCGTCGTCCGGTCCCAGTAGAGCGCACAGATCACGGGCAGCGAAAGCAGCGCGAATCCGGAGAAGGCCGTGTCGCCCACCTCGATCAACGTGCCGGGTCGAAGCAGGCTCGCGAGGAACGCGAGCGTGGCGAAGACCGCGACGCCGATCCGTGCGAGCCACGCCTCCCGCCGCGCGCTGGCGTCCGGGTTGACGAAGGGACGGTACAGATCCCGGGTGAAGTACGACGAGCCGGACAACAGCATGGAGTCCGAGGAGGACATCATCGCGGCCATCGCGCCGGCGATGACGAGCGCCGCGAACCAGAAGGGCGTGTACTCGTTGAGCACGACGGGCAGGACGTTCGCTCCCTCCGGCACGTCGACGGGCATCCCGACCGCCCACGCGCCGAGCATGAACGCCGGGAGAAAGAGGAGCAGGACGAGCACGGGCCAGAGCGCGAACGAGCGCTTGAGCACCGCGCCGCTCTCGGCGATGAAGAACCGCTGATTGATCTGCGGGAACATCGTCACGCCGAAGGCGATGGTGATCGCGGTGGAGATGATGAACCCGGGCGTGTAGAGCCCGCCGCCGAAGCTTCCGAACTCGGGGCGTGCCTCCAGCATGGAGCCGGTGGCGGCGCCGAGCCCGCCGACGGCCGAGAGCACCCAAATGGCCGCGATCCAGACGATCGAGAGCATGAACAGCCCCTGTACCGTATCCGTCCACGCGACGCCGCGCATCCCCGCGAGCACGACGTAGAGGATCATGAACGCGGTGATGAGCGCGGCCCCGCCCCAGTAGGGGATCGCGCCGCCGGAGAGCCCGACGAGCGCCTCGCCGGCACCCATCTGCTGGAGCATGACGTACGGGAAGAGCCAGAGGAGGCTGACGCCCGCCACGAGTCCGCGCAGCCCCCGGGAGCCGAACCGGTCGCCGAGCATCTCACCGAGCGTCATGTACCCGTTCCGTTTGCCCACGAGCCACTGTTTGTAGCCGATCACGTACCAGAGGACGGCAAAGAGGACGCCGTCCAGCGCGCCCATCACGATCAGCCACTCGGGCCCCGCCGCGAACGCGAGGTTCGGCCCGCCGAAGAAGGTGAACGCCGAGAGCAACGTGGCGAAGGTGGTGAACAACAGCACGAGCGTGCCGATCGACCGGCTCGCGAGGTAGTAATCCTCGGCAGTCGCCTCCGCGACGCGATAGGCGATGAGGCCGATGGCGAGCGCGACGAGGAGGTAGCCGACGACGATCCCGAGCTGGACGGCCACGCTCACGGCGGGTCACCCCCGTTTGCGGCGGTCGGATCGGCCTCTGCCCCGGACGCGATCGGATCGATCCCCATGCCCCGCTCCCAGGCGCCGCTTCCGACGAATCGAGCGAAGAGGAGCGTACAGAGCACCAGCCAGCCGACGTGCCACCAGACCCAGACCGGCAAGCCGACGACGACGAGGTCGACGCCCCACAGCGGCCACGGCACCGCGAAGGCGACGAGCACGGCGAAGACGGGTATCCAAACCATATCTCTCCGACGGCAATTCATTACGATGCGATCAGTACACATCGGACTAAAATGTGTCGATGGTTGTCGATAGTTACTATCGAAGAAATATTTTCTTCAAAGGCTCGCTCCGGGCAGGAACCCGATAACTATTTTGCTCGAAGCGACGTGTGTAAATACCCGAGCGGCATCGACCGGAGCCGTTCGCTTTCACCATCATGATCACACACACCCACACGGACGAACGAATCGACCCATGGAAGACACCGCCAAGTATCTGATCCACGCGACGATCGCGGCCGACGGGGTCGTCGAGCGAAGCGACGTCGTCGGCGCGGTGTTCGGCCAGACCGAGGGGCTGCTCGGCGAGGAGCTCGATCTCCGTGACCTCCAGGAGTCCTCGAAGGTCGGACGGATCGACGTCGCGGTCGAGTCCGAGAACGGCCAGTCGTTCGGGGAGGTGACCGTCGCGTCGAGTCTCGACAAGGTCGAAACGGCCATCCTCGGTGCGGCCCTCGAGACGATAGACCGGATCGGCCCCTGTCAGGCCTCCGTCGAGGTCACGAGCATCGAGGACGTCCGCGCGGCAAAGCGTCGCGAGGTCGTCGAGCGGGCAAAGGAGCTGCTCGCGGACGGCTTCGAGGAGACGAGCCTCGCCAGCACGGACGTACTGGAGGAGGTGCGGGACGCCGCGCGCGTC
The DNA here is from genome assembly GCA_964538415.1 of uncultured Halobellus sp. Classification (GTDB taxonomy): domain Archaea; phylum Halobacteriota; class Halobacteria; order Halobacteriales; family Haloferacaceae; genus Halorubrum. The sequence continues at coordinate 20,183 of CAZIFX010000032.1, read as the reverse complement.
GAGGGGATCGTCGACTACGAGGGATTGCCCGCCGGCCCCCGCGTCGGCGACTCCGACGCCGTCATCGTCGTCGAAGGACGGGCGGACGTGCTCGCCCTGCTCGAGGGCGGGATCAAGAACGCGATCGCCGTCGAGGGGACGAACGTTCCCGACGCGGTCGCCGAGTTGTCCAGGAATCGGACGGTCACCGCCTTCCTCGACGGCGATCGCGGCGGCGAGCTCATCCTGCGGGAACTCGCCCAAGTCGGCGACGTCGACTACGTCGCCTTCGCGCCGCCCGGCGAGTCCGTGGAGGACCTCAACCGTGGTGCCGTCTTCGAGGCGCTCCGCGGGAAGGTGCCGTACGAGACGCTCGCGGACGAACCGAACCTCCGGGAGGCGGCAGCGGACCGCACGCGCAAGGAGTCGACACGCGGAGGAACCGGCCGCTCGGGTCGGGACGCCGGAGCGGATCGTGGCCGCGCGACCAGCGACGATCCCGCGACGACCGACGACGGCGAACCGATCGGAGACGAATCGACCGCGGACGAATCGATCGGGAACGAATCGACCGAGAGTGAATCGAGCGAAGGCGAAACGGGCGAAAGCGAAACGGGTCAAAAGGACGGCGCGTCCGACTCGTCCGATGAAACCGGCGGGGGGGCCGATGCCGCCGGGCTGGCTGACGACGAAGCCTCGGACGACGACGGGACGGCGCCACGCGAAAACGGAGCCGCGGCACCGCGCGAAAACGGAACCCTGCCGGACGAGGAGCCGACCGCCGACGGGGCGGCCGACGCCGGGACGGACGTCGAGGGGGTGGCCGACGTCGACGACGACCTGAGCGAGGCCCCGACGGACGACGAACCCCGATCGCTGGAGGAACACGTCCAGGAGGTGATCGACGCCGGCAGCGGCCTCGCCCGTCTGCTCGCGTCGGACCTCAGCGTTCGCGCGGAGGTCGACGCGGCGGCCGCCTTCGACGCGGTCGACGACGCCGTCGACCCACCACACACCGTCGTCGTCGACGGCGAGATGGGCCAGCGCCTGCTCGACGTCGCGGCACAGCGCGGGGTCAGTGACCTCTTCGGCAGGGAGACGGGCGAGTTCGTCAAACGACCGGTCGGGGTCCGCGTCCGGACCGTCGGCGACCTCCGAGCGGACGCCGAAGGAGCGGTGAAATCGTGATTCGAGGGTCCGCTTGACCCGTGTCCGGAAGGGCGTTTACACGAGTCCGGCCGCGCCGAGCAACGCGAAGAGCACGTCGCCGTAGACGATCGCGACGACGAGTCCGAAAAACATCGGGACGATGAACGGCATGCCCGGCGAGACCCACGCCACGCCCTGCCGTGAGACGACGTCGAGGCCCTCCCGAAGCGTCTCCGCGTCCGTTCCGTAAGCGGTACCGTCGATGCTGGAGAGGAATCGTTCGGCCGCCCAGGGATCGTCGGCGGGCGTCTCCCGATCGCCGTCGTCTCCGATCTCGTCGTCGCCGATCTCGCCGTCGGCGACTTCCCCACCGTCGGCGGCCTCCCCACCGTCAACGACTTTCCCGCCGTCCGTCGCCGGTTCCACGTGGGCGGCACCGTCGGTCGGGTCGAAGGTCTCGGTCACCGTCGTCGGATCACGGAATCGGTCCGGATCCTCCCGGAGCTCCGACAGCGTGAGCCCACGCCAGCGGAGATACATCCGGAGCGCGTCCAGGTCAAGCCCGTTGTGCGTCGTCCCGGACGTGTCCTCGAAGAGGCGACCGTGTCGCTCCGGCAACGAGGTCGTCGCGACCGGGCGGGCGAAGAACATCGTGACCGTCACCCGTCGATGAAGGAGGTTGTAGATGCCGATGCCGACGGGATACGCCGATCCGAGCAGGACGGTGTTGGTGAGGATCGTGAGCGAGAAGACGCCGAGATCGGTCACGACGACGGGGAGGACCGTCGTGCCGACGACGTAGGTCGGGAAGGCGGGAAAGACGATCGCGAGCGCGATGAGCGCCTTCGCGTCGGCGCCGCCGAACGCCCCTAGATACCAGAAGGCGTAGCCGAGCGGCGCGACGAAAAGCAGGCTGATGGCGGCCTGGATCAGAAAGAGTCGCCCCTCGAAGCCGACGAACGGCCAGAAACGCGCGGCCTCGAACGCCAGCAGGAAGAACCCGAACGCGTACAGCGGCGGCCAGAGCCGGTTCGGCAGGCGACGCGTCCGGACGTCCCGCAGCGCCGCCCACCCGAATACCGGGACGACGAGGAGACGAAGGAGGTCCGGAAGCGTCGCGAGACTCGCGATCATACCTCCGAGCGGGAGGCGCGAGGAATTAGGGGTTCGGGTTCGCGCCTCAGAACCGATACTGGATCGCCGACCGCCACGAGCCGATCCGAACCGACGTTCATCGTCCCGCGGCGTGACCGTGAACGAACTCCCGCAGCAGCTTGCCGCCGATCGCCGCAGCCTGTCCGTCGTCGCGATCGTTCACCTCGACGACGTCGAAGCCGTCGGCGTGGGGCGCGATCGCGCGGACGACGTCGCGGACCTCCCGCGGCCGGAGCCCGAACGGCTCCATCGTTCCCGTCCCGGGCGCGAAGCCGGGGTCGAGGCCGTCGACGTCGACCGAACAGTAGACCGACTCGTCGGCGAACGCGTCGTCCGCAAGCTCGTCGAGCCAGTCTCGGGCGTCCTCGGGGACGACCACCTCGACGTCGGCTGCCTCGGCCCGCTCCCACTCCTCCGGCGAACCGGTCCGCGCGCCGATTATCACGGCCCGGTCGGCGACCTCCAGCGACCGCCGGGTCACGCAGGCGTGGTTCCACGGGTTGCCGTCGTAGGCATCCCGCAGGTCGAGGTGGGCGTCACAGATCACGAGCACGTCGGGGTCGACCGCATCCACGCCCGCGTACGTCACCGTGTGCTCGCCGCCGAGCGTCAGGGGGGTCGCCCCGTCGAGGACCACGCTCCGAAGCTCGGCCGCGAGGTGATCGAGATATGCCGGGACGTCGTCCCACGGGGCGACGTCACCCGCGTCGTGAACGTCGAGCGCGGAGAAGAGACGGTCCGTTCGGTGGTCGTAGTCGTCGTAGGTCCGCGAGAAGCGCCGGATCCGGTCCGGTCCGAACCGGGTGCCGGGCTGAAAGGTGGTCGTCGCGTCGAGGGGGGCGCCAACGACCACGTACGAGGCCGCGTCGCGATCGGCGGTCGCCCCGGGAAACATCGCTACCCGACGACCTTCCGCTGACCCTCGTATTCGAGGTACTCGATGGTGTCGTCCGAGGAGAACGACTCGCCCTCGGGGATCCGCATCGTGAACGTCTCGTAGGTGTCGAGATCCATGACCTGCGCGTCGTTGCCGGAGACCGAAACGACCTGCCCCTGTTTCCGCTCGATGATCGGAACCCAGACCTTCGCGTCGACGGGCTGGGAAAGCGAGCGCTTCTTCTCGTCGAAGACGCCCTTCCCCTCGATTCGGGCCTTCGCGCTGCCGTGCTTTCCGGGCTTGGCGGTGCTGTAGTGGTTGATCTTGCAGGGCGATCCGTCCATCATGACGTACCTTCCCTCCTTCAGTTCCCGAACCTGCTTCTGCTCTCTCGGCATACTCACGCGTTTCCCCGGCGTGGGTATAAACGGTTTGGAACGCCGCGATGAAGGCGTCGAACCCCGAGCGGCGGCGGGCTACGGGTGAAACTCGTCCTCGTACTCCTCGTCCTCCTCGTCCGCGTCGTCCGGCGGGACGAGGTGGCCGGTGAGCAGGAAGCTCACGATGAACAGGACGATGAATCCGACGCCGACCGCGGCGGTCGTCCGAACCACGAAGGGGAACTCGATCCAGAGGAAGTACCGGTCCGCGATGATGATGGCGACCACCGCCGCCGCGATCGCCTTCTGTTCGTCGGTCGGATCGGTGAGGAACTGTTTGACGTCTCCCTTGAGGTCGTCGAGGAACTCGCCCATGATTAGCTCCCTCCGTGGCTCTCGATGACGCGGCGGACCCGGGAAAGCGCCTCGTCCAGCTCTTCGGTCGGGAGACCGAAGCCGACGCGGAACCGGTCGGGGAACCCGAACAGGTTCCCGGGCGCGAGCACGACGCTCTCCTCCTCGACGACCGTGCGACAGAACGCCTCCGCGTCCGAGAAGCCGTCCGGGACGGTCACGAACCCGTTCACGCCGACCGGCTCGTGCCAGTCGAGCCCGACGCGGTCGATCCACTCCGAGACCCGTTTGCGGTTCCGACGGGCGTGGTCGCGGTTCTCCTCGAGGATCCGTTTCTCCCGCCGTCCAAGCGCCTGCTTCGCGACGTGTTGGTCGATCAGCCCCGTCGAGATGGTCGTGTAGTCCTTCCACTGCCAGGCGCGGTTCACGACCGGCTCCGGCCCCGCGATCCAGCCGAACCGAAGCCCGGCGAGTCCGTATGCCTTCGTGAGGCTCGTCGTCGAGATGCCGTGAGCACCGAAGCTCGCGACCGCCGGCGCGGGGTCGTCGTCGAGCAGCCGATAGACCTCGTCACAGAGCAGGTAGGCGTCGCGCTCGACGGCGACGTCGTAAACCTCCCGCATCACCGCATCCTCGTGATACCGGCCCGTAGGGTTGTTCGGATTGTTCACGACGATGGCGGCGGTGTCCTCGCGCGTCGCCTCGGCGATCGCGTCCGGATCGAGACGCCAATCGGGCGGCTCCAACTCGACGCGGGTCACCTCGCCGAACGCCTCCGGAACGGCGTGTAGCGCCTGATACGTCGGCGTTACCACGACCGCATGGCTCCCCGATCCGGCCCCGTCCGGTGCCCCCTCGCCGTCGACCGGTCCGTCGTCGCCGAGCAGCGCGAGGAACGCGAGGAAGTTGGCCTCCTGCGTGCCGCAGGTGAAGATCACCTCGTCGCCGCTGCGTCCGTATCGCTCGCCGACCGACGCCCGGAACTCCGGGTGGCCGTTGGTCGGGATGACGTAGTCGAGCGGGCCGGGATCGAGGTCGAATCGATCGGCGTCGATCGACCGAATCCCGCTTTCGGCGAACATGATGTCGGCCTCGTGTTCGTACTCCGCGAACCAACGCTCGAGGCCGAACGGTTCGATCTGCATACGCACACTGTGGACGGTGAGGAATTAGATGCTGCGGTCCCGGAGCGTCGAGGTCCGTGGGTCCTCAACCGCCATGATCCGTGACGGTTGCCGGCCGCCGTGACCCGTGACGGTTGCCGACCGCCGTCGCTACCGGAACGCCTCGAACTGCTCCGCCGAGACGAGGGCGGCGACGTCCTCCTCGTCGAGCGTGTCGAGGATCGCGACCGCGTCGCCGTCGACGAGCATCGCGCCCGCCTGCACGTTGGACTCGACGACGCTCAGTCCGTCGACGTCCTGGGCGTACGCCTCGACGGCCGCCGTCGCCGCCTCCAGCGCCTCGATCTGTGCCTCCTGAAACTCGGCCTGAGCCTCCTCCTGGTCGATCTCGCCCTCCTCGACCCGTTCGTTGATCTCCGCTTCGATCTCGGCCATCCGCGCCTCGATGTCGACCGCGATCGTCGCGGCGGCCTCGCCCTCGAGTTCGGGAGCGTCCGCTCCGTCCCCGTCGGCCTCGACGTCGGGGTCCTCCTCGGGACCCCCGGCATCGTCGTCGAGTGCGCTACAACCGGCGACCGACAGCGCGGTTCCGGCAGCCGCTGCCTCCAGCACGCGACGGCGGGAAGGATGTTCCATGCAGTGGCTTCGGGTGTAGACTCAAGAGGCTTGTGACCTCCCCGTGCGGTCGGAACATGACCTCGGGGTCGACCGAAAAGAACACCCATCGACGCGGCGCCCAGAGGGGCGTTCGACGCCTCCGTGACGGACACGAGCGACGGCGACGAGGACGGCGACGGGGGCGGGACCGCCGACGAGCTATCGATCATCGAACTCCCGACCGGCAGAACGGCGGAAACCCGGTCGACGCCGTATCCCCGTCGGCCGTATGTGGTCCACGTTCCGGCCGACGAGCAGCCGACCTACCGGTGGAACGCGGACGTCCGTGCCGCGTTCGAGATCGAACTCCGGTTTCGCGACGACGGCGTCGGAAGCTCGACCGGCTGCGCCCGGGAGTGGTCACGGACGCCGAAAGTTCTTCGCTCGAACCCGCGCGCTTCAATGACGGAAGAGGTGAACGGCGTCGTCGTCGCGGACGAGACAGAAGGCCGCCCCGTCGTTCTTCGGGAACCGCGTCGCCGCCTTCCGGCTCGTGAACAGCCGGTCGAACGGCTCGCCGCAGGCCGGACAGGCCACCGAGTCCCGGTTCTTCCAGAGGCTCGTCTCGCCGGCGTCCCGAAGCTGTTTGAGCGCGTGACGGTGCTCGTGCACCTCGAATTCGGTCATTGCGTCCGATCCGGTCTGAAAGGATTAAAAGAAACCTCCGCAGATATCAGCGTTGATTTCGAATCACGGACGTTCGACGCACTCACTCCGGTCGAGGCCTTCCCGACGCGTTCCCGTCGTTCGATCACTCCTCGACGGTCGTCGCCGACTCGACTCGGTCGTCGACCTGCGTGAGGACCGTCCGGTCGCCGGTGCGAACGAACGCGCCGAGCACGTCCGCCGCGTCGACGAGCGCGTCCGCGACGGCGGGGTCGACGTCCCCGCCGAGGGCATCGATCCGGTTGGCTCGGTCACGAAGGCGCTCGATCCGCTCGCGGGCGGGCCGGACCCTGCTCGTCGGATCGTCGCCCTCCACGGTGACCGTCGGTCCGTCGGGATCCTGCCGGCCGTCACCTGCCCGTTCGCCCCCGTCGGAGCCCGCCCGTTCGCCCCCAGCCGACAGCTCGTCGAGGAACGCGGCGAGGTCGTCGCGGTACGCCTCCACCGCCCGGACCGCGGCCATGCCGCGGGCCTCCCGCAGCGTGTCGGGGACCTCAGTGGTGCCGGGGCGTTCCCCGTCGTCGGCGCCCGAGAGCAACTCGAGCAGGTAGGCCCGGTCGCCGTCGGTCGGATCGACGAGCCGGTCGTACGCGTCGACCGCCTCCAGCAGCTCCCGAGCGGCGAGGTACTCCGCGTCGAGCGGCCGGAGCTCGCCGCCGCGGATGAATCCACGCTTGCGGACGTACGCGCGGAGGTCACGCTTCAGGTCGTCGACGCCCTCCTCCGGAAGGACCCCGCGGGCGTCCCCGAACCGGGCGCGATGGTCGGTCAGATCGAGCGTCGCCGGCGCGTCCGTGTGTGCGGTTCGGGCGTCGATGCCCACGCTGTGCAGGCTTCCACACTCGGGACAGGCGACGCTGCCGGTCTGATAGTAGGACCACCGCGCCTCGCAGTCCTGACACTCACGCTCGCCGCGGACTTTCATGCCCGCCCTTCGTCGGGGCCGCCTAAAGCGCTGCGGCTCGGGTCGTACGTCCGGACTTCGGCCGCCGGATCGACGATCGTCGACCGGCAGGATCGACGGATTAACGTAGCTTTTTACCCCCTTCGTGAAACGAGATACTCATGGGATTGGACGACGACGCCAGAGAGTATCACCGGACGGATCCGCCGGGGAAGATCGAGATATCGACGACGAAGCCGACGAACACCCAGCGTGACCTCTCGCTCGCGTACTCGCCGGGCGTCGCCGCGCCGTGTCGCGACATCGCCGCGGACCCCGAGGCCGCCTTCGAGTACACGGCGAAGGGCAACCTCGTCGCCGTGGTCTCCAACGGGTCGGCCGTCCTCGGGCTCGGCGACATCGGCGCACAGGCGTCGAAGCCGGTTATGGAGGGGAAAGGCGTCCTCTTCAAGCGGTTCGCGGACATCGACGTCTTCGACATCGAGCTCGACATCGACGCCGTCGACCCGTTCTGTGAGGCGGTTTCGGCGATGGAGCCGACATTCGGCGGGATCAACCTGGAGGACATCAGCGCGCCGGAGTGTTTCGAGATCGAGGAGCGTCTCCGCGAGGAGATGGACGTTCCCGTCTTTCACGACGACCAACACGGAACCGCGATCATCTCCGGGGCGGCGCTCGTCAACGCCGCCGAAATCGCCGGAAAGAAACTCTCCGAGATCGAAATCGTCTTCTCGGGCGCTGGCGCGTCAGCGATCGCGACCGCCCGATTTTACGTCTCGCTCGGCGCGAAACCCCAGAACATCACGATGTGTGACTCCTCGGGCATCATCACCGAGTCGCGCGTCCAGGCCGGTGAGGTCAACGAGTACAAACGCGAGTTCGCACGCGACGTGGAGGGTGGGGACCTCGCCGACGCGATGGCCGATGCCGACGTCTTCGTCGGGCTCTCGGTCGGCGGGATCGTCTCACGGGAGATGGTTCGGTCGATGGCGGACAACCCGATCATCTTCGCGATGGCGAACCCCGACCCGGAGATCACCTATCCGGACGCGAAGGACGCCCGTGAGGACACCGTCATCATGGCGACCGGCCGATCGGACTATCCGAACATGGTGAACAACGTCCTCGGCTTCCCGTTCCTCTTCCGCGGCGCACTCGACGTTCGCGCCCGGGAGATCAACGAGGAGATGAAGACGGCCGCCGCCGAGGCGCTCGCCGAGTTGGCTCGCAAGGACGTTCCCGACGCGGTCGTGAAGGCGTACGGCGACGACCCGCTCCAGTTCGGCCCCGACTACGTGATCCCGAAGCCGCTCGACCCGCGAGTGCTCTTCGAGGTCGCACCGAAGGTCGCGCAGGCGGCGATGGACTCGGGCTGTGCCCGGACGGAGATCGACGTCGAGACGTACCGGGAGCAACTGGAGGCCCGGCTCGGGAAGTCCCGAGAGATGATGCGCGTCGTGTTGAACAAGGCGAAAAGCGACCCCAAACGGATCGCGCTCGCGGAGGGAACCGACGAGAAGATGATCCGCGCCGCCTACCAGATCGCCGAACAGGGGATCGCCGAACCCGTGCTGCTCGGCGACGCGGACTCGATCCGGCGAACCGCCGAACGCCTCGGGCTTTCCTTTTCGCCGGAGGTCGTCGACCCGTCCCAGCGGGACGTCTCGGTCTACGGCGAACGGTTGTACGGCCTGCGCAAACGAAAGGGCATCACCCGTCGGGAGGCCGACGACCTCATCCATCGAAACACGAACTACCTGGGAAGCGTCATGGTGGAGACCGGGGACGCGGACGCGCTGTTGACGGGACTCACCCATCACTATCCCTCCGCGCTGCGGCCGCCGCTTCAGGTGATCGGCTCCGCCGAGGACACCGAAACCGTCGCCGGGGTCTACATGTTGACGTTCAAAAACCGGGTCGTCTTCTGTGCGGACACGACGGTCAATCAGGAACCCGACGCCGATACGCTCGCGGAGATCACGCGTCACACCGCCGACCTCGCGCGGCGGTTCAACGTCGAGCCGCGCGCCGCCATGCTCTCGTATTCCAACTTCGGGAGCGTCGATAACGAGAACACACGTCGCTCGCGTGATGCCGTCGAACTGCTCCACGACGATCCCGGGATCGACTTCCCGGTCGACGGGGAGATGCAGGCGGACACGGCGGTCGTCGAGGAGATCCTCGAGGGCACCTACGAGTTCTCACAGCTGGACGAGGCCGCGAACGTCCTCATCTTCCCGAACCTCGAGGCGGGCAACATCGGCTACAAGTTGCTCCAGCGGCTCGGCGGAGCGGAAGCGATCGGCCCGATGCTCGTCGGCATGAAGGAGCCCGTGCACGTGCTCCAGCGGGGCGATGAGGTGAAAGACATCGTCAACCTCGCGGGCGTGGCGGTCGTGGACGCACAGCAGTAGGTCGGTCAGATCGCGCCGTTCTCGCGAAGCCGGTCGATCCGGCCCTCCTCGTAGCCGAGACGTTCGAGCACGTCCGTCGTGTCCTCGCCGAGATCCGGCGGATCGGTGGGATCCGGTCGTTCGTACGCCGACGAGCGGATCGGGATCTTCGGGACGCGGACCGTCTCGTCGTCGCCGGTCGCCGTCGTGATCTCCCCGAGCGCATCGGTCGCGATCAGGTGCTCATCCGAGCAGACCTCCCGAACGTTCTGGACGAGCGCGACCGGCACGCCGGCCTCGCGGAGCCTGTCCACGAGCTCCTCGCTCTCGATCCGCTCGATCACCGCCTGGAGTTCGGCGTCCAGCGCGTCCTCGTTCCGGCGGCGGTCCGCCACCGTCTCGAAGCGATCCTCCTCGTCAAGTCGAACGTCCAGCGCCTCACAGAGACGCTCCCAGCCCGCCTGTGAAGACGGGCCGACGAACACCCATCGGTCGTCGGCAGCCAGGTAGACGTCGTACGGCGCCCAGTTGTCGTGTCCGGCGCCGATCGGGTCGGGGACCTCCTCGGTGGTCTGCGTGTAGACGAGCCAGTAGCTCATCAACGAGACCGTGCTCTCGAAGAGCGGAGCCGTGACGTGCTGGCCGACGCCCGTCCGCTCGCGCTGTCTGAGCGCGGCAGCGACCCCGAGGGCCCCGAAGAGTGCCGCGGTCATGTCCGCGACGCTCGTTCCCGCCCGAGCCGGGGGATTCCCCGGATGGCCGGTGACGCTCATGAGTCCGGAGAGCGCCTCCGCGACGGGGTCGAGCGCAGGGTAATCCTGATACGGCCCGTCGTTGAATCCCTTCACCGAACAGTAGATCAGTCCCTCGTTGAGCGTCCGGAGGTCGTCGTACCCGATTCCGAGCCGATCGGGGGCACCCGGACGGAGGTTCTCGACGAACACGTCCGCCTCGGCGATCAGATCGAGGAACGCCTCGATCCCGTCGTCGGTCTTCAGATCGAGCGTGATCCCCAGCTTGTTCCGGTTTACGGCGTTGAACAGGCCGTTACCGACGGGGGTGCTGTCGCGAACCGAGTCGCCCCCGCTGGCACGGTGTTCCACCTTCACGACCTCCGCACCGAGCTCGGCCAGCAGCAGCGAGCAGAACGGTCCGGCGGCGATGTGGCCGAGTTCGACGACCGTCACGCCGTCCAACGGGCGTGTCGGATCGCCACCCGTCCCGAACGAACCGGCGGCTCGGTCGTTCGAACCGGCGGCTCGATCGTCCGGATCCCTGGAGTTTCTATTCGACTGCGCGTCGGCGTCGTGTGTGGTCTGGTCTTTCATCATCGTATCGGGCTCACGTGATCAAATGGGTCGATTCGTGCCGCGTCGTTCGAACGGCGCGGCCGGACGTTTGGAACGTCGATCGAACGCTCGTGATCCGGATCGAAGCCGAACGAGAAGCGGAGTATGGCTCAAACGAGTGATTCGTCGGCGTCGGTGCCGTCATGCGTCTCCCTCGCTACGGTTGCGGTACCAACCCGAGAGGATGGGTCCAAAGACGATCACTGTGATGACGACGACGAGCATTCGTGAGGGCCAGCTCGCGAGGAAGATGGCCCACGAGCCGTCCGAAAGCTGGAGCGAGCGGATGAAGTTCTCCTCGGCGATGGGGCCCAAGACCATCCCGAGAATGAAGGCGATCACGGAGTAGTCGTGTTTGAACATGTAGTATCCGATCCCGCCGAGGAGGACGATCGTCGCCACGTCGGCCCAGTTGCTTCGGAGGGTGAACCCGCCGGCGATGGCGAGCACCACGATCACCGGAATCAGATAGTCCGTGTTCACCCGCGTGAGATACTCCGTTCGGGTGATAAGCGCGATTCCGACGATCAGAATGAGCGCGTTCCCGAGAAACAGCGCGACGAACAGGCTGTAGGTCAACGCGAGTTCGCCCTCGAACAGGTCCGGGCCGGGCTGGAGGCCGTGCATCAACAGCCCGCCGAGCAGGACGGCGGTGGCCCCCGATCCAGGGATGCCGAACGAGAGCGCCGGGATCAACGACCCGCCGACGGTGCCGTTGTTCGAGGCCTCCGCCGCGATCACGCCGGTTATCTCGCCGTTCCCGAACTCGTTCGAGTCGCTGGAACGCATCGCCTCGCCGTAGGCGACGAAGTTCGAGACGGCCGCACCGGAGCCGGGAATCGACCCGATGAACATGCCGAGGAACGCCGACTTCACCACCGTGGTCGGTCGGTCGAACACCGCACGGATGCCCTCCATGACGCTTCCGGAGGTCTCGACGTCCTCGCGGGCGATGCCACCCTGCTCGCCGGTAAGCTTCAGCATCTCGGCGACCGCGAAGAGGCCGAGGATGGCCGCGACGAACGACAGGCCATCGTACAGCGCGAGCGATCCCCCGGTAAAGCGGAGCTCGGATGACATCGGCGCGATCCCGATCGTCGTCAGCATGAGCCCGAACGCGCCCGCCACGAGTCCCTTCACCATCGAGCCGCGTGCCACGATGGTGATCATCGAGAGCCCGAGCACCGCCACGAGGAAGTACTCCGGCGACCCCATCGCGAGCACGATCGTGACGATGAGCGGGGAAATGAGGATCAGCGCCGCAACGGTCATGAACCCGGCGAGCGCCGAGCTCACCGCCGAGGCCGAAAGGGCCACCGAGGCCACTCCCTGACGTGAGAGCGGATATCCGTCGAAGGTCGTCGCCGCCGCCGCCGCCGTCCCCGGGACGTTCACGAGGATCGCGGCGATCGACCCGCCGTACATCGATCCGGAGTAGATGCCGATGAGCAGGATGATCGCGTTGGTCCCGCCGATCGGCAGGGTGAGCGGGAGGACGACGGCCATCCCGAGGTTGGGACCGATGCCGGGAACGGCCCCGATGAGGATCCCCAACAGAAGCCCGAACGCCATCCAACCGACGGTCGGCCACGAGAACGCGACCGTCACGCCCTCGATGAACGCGTCGTACGTCATTTAGAGGATCCCTCCCGGAAACAGGAGCCCACGATCGAGCGGGGCGTTCGCGAGCGAGATGAACGTCAAACAGAGGGCGACGCCGATCACGACGAGCACCGCGACGTACGCCGGCGGTTGGCCGTTCCATCGTCCGTATGCGGCGACGAAAAACGGGGTTGCGACCAGGATGCTGACCACGTAGCCGAGGACGGCGTAGCCGAGGACGGCGAGAAAGAGGAACGTACGCGAGGACAGTCGTCTGCCACCGATCCCCTGATCGACCGCTGGTTTCCCGGCGTCAGTCCTGTCATCATCGGCCTCGGAGTCATCCTCTGCGGGATCGCTCGATTCCTCCGGTTCGGTCGTCGATCGGTCGGAAGAGAACTCCTCACGGTCGATGAGGTCGACGGGCTCCGCGACGACTCGTCGGAGCGGCGCCGGCAGCCGGTCCTCCAACAGCAGGAGCATCCCGCCGACGATGACGACGGCCGCCGTCAACCGCGGAAAGAGCGTCGCCGACTCCGAACGAAACTCGAAGGTCCGTACGACGAACACGACGGCCATCCCGAGAAAGAAGCAAATGAGCGCGATCTCCGACCGATCCTTCCCCATCATGCTGAAACGGTTACTCCGCCGCCTCTCTGAGGTCCTCGATGTCGAGAATGTCCGGAATCTCGGTCCAGACCCGGTCGAGGACCTCATCGGCCTCCGCCGGCGGTCCGTATTCGATCGGGTTGCCCGTCTCGTCCGACCACTCCTGCATGCCGTCGCCTTCAACCACGGCCTCGACCGCCCCGGAGAGCGTCTCCACGCGATCGTCCGGCGTCTCCGGAGGGACCCACATCGAGCGCGTAACCTGTCCGATGAAGTCCATGTTCTCGTAGCCCAACTCGGGGATGGTCGGGGCGTCCGGGAACACCTCGCTGCCGTTGCTCGTCAACACGGCGAGGACCTCGGCATCGCCGCTCTCGACCGCCTCCGCCGAACCCGCGTCGGAGGTTACGGCGGCCGGCACCTCGCCCGAGGCGACCGCCTGGTTGATCGGACCCGCCCCGCTGTACTGGATGTAGTTGTTCCACTCCATCCCGAACCGCTCCTGGAAGAACATCACGTTCGGGAGGTAGTTGACCCCCAATCCGCCGATGTTGTCGTACTCCCCGGAGGCGTACCCGTCGATGAGGGCGTCGAAGTCGTCGATGTCGGCGTCGGGGTCGGCGACGAGCACGATGGCGTTGAATCCGATCGTCGCGAGCCCCTTCAGATCCTGCATCTCGAAGTCCGGCGGGTTGATCATCGCCTGGATCGACGTCGTCAACGGGTTGAACTTCCCGCAGGTATAGCCGTCCGGCTCCTCCGTGAGAAGCTGTCCGATCCCGCGCATGGAACCGGCCCCGGGAACGTTCTCCGGGCGGACGTTCACGCCCAGTTCGTTCGAGAGCGGGTCGGCCATCTGGCGGACGATCGTGTCCGAGCCACCCCCCTCGTCGAACGGGATGATCACGTTCAGATCGTCGTCGGGGTATTCGCCCTCCTCGCCGAGACATCCTGCGAGCCCTGCGACGCCGATCGTCGCCGCGCCCGTCGCCTTCAGCAGCCGTCGTCGCGTGTGCGTTCGTGTCATTGGTCGTTGTGGTGTTGGTTTCGCCCGCGTTCCCACGTTCTCCGGCGCTACCGATCGTGGTCGCGGCCGGCGCCGGCCGCGTTTTCATCACGAACGATAACGCGAGATACGATCCAACACAGTCGGCTCGCGTTGATAGGGATTAACCCTACGCTAGTCGGTGTGTTTAAATATGATTCCGGAAACCTTCTTGAACGCGGGCACGAACACGCGATCATGCTCCGGACCACGATCCGCCTCGATCTCGATTCGGATTACGTTTTAAACGACGTCACACTGGAGTTCGACCGACCGCTCGTCGTCACGCGCGAGGAGGTCCATCAGGACGGCACCCTCACGTTCGTCGCCGAGGTGCCCGAAAAGCGCGACGAGATGGCCGAGCGACTCGCCGAATCGGACGCGGTAGACCGGGTGGGGACCATCGGAGAGTCGACGTTGCTCGTTCGCAAGCGCTCCTGTGGAGCCATTCCCCTCATTCGACGACACAACGGAATGCTCTGTGGCCTCGATCGGGCGCTCGGAACGGAGCGCGTCTTCGACGTGCTCACCTTCTCACGGGAGGACGTCCGCCGGATCGTCGACGGGTTGGAGACGCTCGGCACCCCGCACGTCGAGCGCCTGTCAAGCGTTCCCGAGCGTCCCGCCGGGCTCTCGAAACGGCAACTCGAGTCGATCGAAACGGCGATCGACGCCGGATACTACGACTGGCCCCGCGAGGCCGACGCCGAGACGGTTGCCGCCGAGCTCGGCATCGCGCACTCGACGTTCCTCGAACATCTGCGGAAGGCCGAAAAGAAGCTCCTAACGAACGCCCTCGGCTCCCCGACCGCTGATCCCTTCGACCGGCTGATCGTCTGAGATCCTTCGACCGGCTGATCGTCCGAGATCCCTCCGACCGGCTTATCGCCCGAGAGGTGGCTCCGAACGCTCGTTCGAGCCGATCAGCTGCCCGCGTCGGAACTCCCATCGCCGACGACCCGTTTTGCCAGCCCGATCGCCGCGTCAGTCTCCACCGGTCCCGCCTCGGCGAGAGCGTCGAGAAGCGTCGTTACGGCGCCCGGGTTCGGATCGATACCGGCCCGTTCGAGCAGCCGCCGGGCGGCCCCTCGACCGGTCCCGACGCCGAAGACGAGCCGCCGAGTCCCGCCGAATCGTTCCGGCGGATACGGCTCGAACGTGCTCGGGTCGTCGAGCATCGCGGCGGTGTGGAGCCCGGACTCGTGTCGCGTGGCGTCTCGACCGAGCACGGCCTTCCGGCCCGGCACGTCCTCACCGAGGGCGTTCAGCACGGTCTCGCAAGTCGGGACGATCCGGTCCGGATCGACGCCGAACGAGTCGTCATCCGCCAGCGTCGACGCCACGACGACCTCCTCCAACGGTGCGTTGCCGGCTCGCTCTCCGACGCCCGCGACGCTCACGTCGGCCTTCCCGACCCCGAGATCGGCCGCCGCGAGCACGTTCGCGGTCGCGACTCCGAGGTCGTCGTGGAAGTGCACGCCAGCCCGTGAGAGATCGACGTCGGTCGAGAGCGTGGCCAGTCGGTCGTCCACCTCCCGCGGGGTTCGAACGCCGACCGTGTCCGCGAGGGTGATGAACGAAACGTCGGGGAAGGCCTCGAAGGCGCGTCGAACGTGTTCGAGATCCGTCCGAAATCCGTCGAGAAGGCTCACGTGAACCTCGACGCCGGCCTCGTGGGCACGATCGACCGACTCCCGGAGCGACGCCAGGGCCTCCCCACGCGTCTTCCCGAGTACGTGTTCGAGATGGTGGTCGCCGAGCGGGGCGAACACCTCGATCACGTCGGCGTCGAGGGTCGCCTCCACGTCCCGCGGGAGCGCCCTGGCGAGCCCGATCACGTCGGCGTCCGTCTCCGCGGCAAGCGTCGACACGACGCGTCGATCCGCTTCGCCCGTCGCCGGAAAGCCGGCTTGCACGTACGCCACACCGAGGTCGTCGAGGGCCCGCCCGGCCTCGATCCTCGCGTCCGGTTCGTAGGTTCGTCCCGGCATCTGGTCACCCTCACGAAGGGTAACGTCGGCTATCTTCATCGCGTCCCACCTCCCGCGTTGCCGTCGACGACGGGACGTCTCGGTCCGAGCATGTTAGCTCGCTCGCGACGGCGAAGTAAGGGTGTTCGACCGACACATGTAGGATCACAGAGGAACAAGGAGGGAGCCCACGGCTTCAGTCGTGGGTCACTGACTCCTCGCGTTCGAGCTCGAAGTCCCACTCGCGGTAGCCGCCGGTCATGCTCGCGACGGTGACGTCGTCGTCGACCCCCTCGTAGCTGCTGATCAGCTTGGCGGCCCGGATCGACGACTGTCCGACCGGACACGCACAGACGACGTCGGTGTCATCCCAGTCGACCTCCTCGACGCGGAGTGGGAGTTCGGTCAGCGGAAGGTTGATCGCGCCGGGAATGTGGCCGCGGCGGAACTGAGGCTCCGGTCGCGTGTCGACGACGCGGATATCCGCCTCCTCGACCCGTTCGTACACCTGTTCGGGCGTGAGCTCTTCGACCATCGATCTCGTCTCTCGGTGCCGACGCGGTAAAAAGCGTCGCTCGGGACGGCTTCGGTCCCCGCCGAGCGGTGTCAGACCCCCCCACGGCGACGGGAGTTGAGAAGAGTTAAATCGGATGCCCCGCAACGGTCGGATGCGCTCGGTTGGTGTAGTCCGGCCAATCATGTTGGCCTTTCGGCAGACGCGGCGCACGGCGGCGCCGGTTTGGAAGACAGCCGACGACCAGGGTTCAAATCCCTGACCGAGCACTTCTCAGGAACCCGCGCGACCAGCGACGGCCACACTCGGAGCCTTCGGAGCGCCGTCCTCGCGAATCGACCGAGGCCGCCGGCCATGGACCGACGAACCGCTCGGAGCGCGAGGCTTTCAAGTGTCGCCGACCGAACGGGAGTATGAGCTTCGAGGCGCTGCCCGACGGCTGGCGGGTCTGGAACGAGGAGCCGAGCGGTCGGGCCATCCTCGTCTTCCGTCCGGACGTGTTCAACGAGGACGGCTTCCCCGCCGAGTGTCTCCCGACGATCTACCTGACGAACGGCTCCCGAAAACGACGTCCCGGCGCGGGCCAGTACGCGACCGACGAGTGGCACGTCGTATGCTTTCTCGAGCCCGAGATCGAGGCGGTCGCCGAGACCTACGACGACCGGGAGGCCGCCACCGAGGCGGCCGTCGACCTCGCCGACCGGTTCGTCGCCGGCGACGTGGACTATCGAGCGGCGTATCAGATCCCGCGTGAGGCCTACTTCGAGAAACTTGACGAGCTCACCGGGTGATCGGCGTTCGGTGCGATCATCGGACGGCCGGCGTTTGAGGCGATCGCCTGCCGTTCGGCGTTCGGTGCGATCATCGGACGACCGGCGTTCGGCGCGCCGCTCCGAAAAATGCATAAACGTGGATCGATCTAGGGCTCAAATGCCCCGTGACGGCCACGAACACGAGGATTTTTATTCGATCCGTTCCCACGCCGACCCATGAAACCCGGTGGGGATCACACCGACGGCGACGAGCCGCGAGAGAAGTGCGGAATCGTCGGCGTCTCGCTCGCTGACCGGGCGGCCGTGCGCCCGCTATACTACGCCCTGTACGCGCTCCAGCACCGTGGACAGGAGTCCGCGGGGATCGTCACGCACGACGGCTTCCAACAGCACAGCCACGTCGAGCGCGGGCTGGTGGGCGACGCCTTCGACCAGCGCGCCTTGGAGTCGCTCGCGGGCAGCACCGGAATCGGCCACGTTCGATATCCCACCGCCGGCAGCTTGGACAAGAGCTGCGCACAGCCCTTCTCGGTCTCGTTCAAGTCCGGGTCGCTGGGACTCTCGCACAACGGCAACCTCGTCAACGCCGACGAGGTGCGCGCCGAGCTGGAGGCCAGCGGCCACGCGTTCACCTCGGACGGGGATACGGAGGTGATCGCCCACGACCTCGCGCGCAACCTGCTGGAGGAGGACCTCGTTCGCGCGGTCAAACACACGATGAACCGCATCCACGGCTCCTACTCGCTGACGATCACCCACGACGACACGGTCCTCGGCGTCCGCGATCCGCTCGGAAACCGGCCGCTCTGTCTCGGCAAGCTGGAGGACGGCTACGTCCTCTCGAGCGAGTCGGCGGCGATCGACACGCTCGACGGCGAGCTGATCCGGGACGTGAGGCCGGGCGAGCTCGTCGTGTTGGAGCCCGACGGGACCGGATACGACACGTATCAGCTCGTGGAGACGGACTCAACGGCTCACTGCTTTTTCGAACACGTCTACTTCGCCCGGCCGGACTCCGTCATCGACGGAAGCCTCGTCTACGAGGTGCGCCGGGAGCTCGGACGGCAGCTCTGGGAGGAGTCCGGCGTCGAGACCGACGTCGTGATGCCCGTCCCGGACTCGGGGCGAGCGTTCGCGTCCGGCTACGCCGACGCCGCGAACGAGACGACCGCCGCGGGAGAGCCGCGGCCGGATGGAGACGACGGCGTCGAGTTCGCCGAGGGGCTCATGAAGAACCGCTACGTCGGGCGGACGTTCATCATGCCGACGCAGGACGAGCGCGAGCGGGCCGTCCGGCTGAAGCTCAACCCGATCCGCTCGACCGTGGAGGGGAAGACCGTCACGATCATCGACGATTCCATCGTCCGCGGGACGACCTCGACCCAACTCGTCGAACTCGTCCGGGAGGCCGGCGCGGAGGAGGTCCACATGCGGATCGGCGCGCCGCCCATCGTCGCGCCGTGTTACTTCGGGATCGACATGGCGACGCGCGAGGAGCTGATCGCCGCCGACCGCTCCACCGAGGAGATCCGCGAGGCGATCGCCGCCGACTCGCTGGCGTACCTCTCGATCGACGCGGTCGCGGCGGCGCTCGAGTCCACCCGTGGAGATCTCTGTCTGGGCTGTGTCACCGGCGAGTATCCGTTCGACGTCGAGGGCGAGACGACCGACCGCGACGTCGAACGGCCGAGCGTCGGCGAGGCGCCCGCCGACGATTAGTTCCCCGCTCCGATCGAGTGATCCCTCCCTTCTATCAGGGGACCCCCGCCTCGATCGGATCCCCTTCGTTCCACTCCATGAGCCGCGGTTCGTCCGTCAGTTCGAGATACGTGTGCCGGTCGCCGAGCCACGCGCCGGAGTTGGCGACGTTCCCGCTCCCGGCGATCCCCGCCTCGTGGGTGTGGCCGATACAGAGCCAGTCGACCTCGGGTCGGCTCCGGACGTAACGGGCCGAGCCGGGCGGCTCGACGCCGAGGTCGAGATCCGTCTCACAGCGATCCATCTCCAGAACGCGGCGATCCCACGATCCCTCGGATATCCGGTCGTAGAGCAGCTTTCCGAGCGTCTTGGCGAGCTCGACGTTGTCGTCGGCGTCGGCGACCACGGCCCACTTCTTGCTGAACGTCGCGCCGACGGCGTCGTCGCTGACGAGCGCCAGCTTGTCGAAGTACCACTCCCGCTGGAGGGGATCAAACTGGTGACCGTGCAGGAAGGCGTACGCGGTGCCGTCGGTCTCGAGGGTGAGCTCGGCGTCGTACTCGGTCTCGTAGTAGGGCTCCCCTCGTGCTCGGGCGTCGCGGCGCGCGTACCAGTCGTGGTTGCCGAGGACGTAGTGGACCCCGATGCCCGCGTCCCGAAGCTCCGAAAGCAGCGTGAAGACGTCGTAGTTCTCCCGCGTGAGCGTTCGCATGTCACGCCGCCAGAGGTCCTCGACGTCGCCGTTCAACACGAGATGATCGGGGCGCGCCTCGTCACGGAGGTGTCGAAGGAACCGCCGGAACTCGGTGCGACCGGACGCGAGCGACTCGAGGCCCGCGACGCCGAGGTGAACGTCCGAAACGGCGACGATCATGACGGGTCGCCGTTTCGCGGAAGCTCACTTAAAGTTTCACCGGTGGGAGCGTTTACCGTCCGCCACGGATCGGCCGTTCCGTCACCGACCGATTACGACGGCTGATAACTC
>CAZIFX010000031.1:1444-24821 GCA_964538415.1 uncultured Halobellus sp. | reverse complement strand
TTGTCGGATTCATCCCGCGCCTAAAGGCGCGGGTATTCTCCTTGTTCTTTATAAGTACGCAGCACCCCGAGGTCCTCGCATGAAAGAACACACCTACAGCGACGTCAGGGCGGAGACGGGACTCGTTTTCGACGTCTCGATCACCTCGAAGATGAGACTCACCGTCGGAACGCTCCTGATCTCGACGCTGGCCGCGCCGGCGGTACACTTCCGGCGCGACTACATCCGTGAAATCGAGGGGGCGGCGATCTTCGCCGAGTCCATGAGCATGACCGCCGGGATCGCGATCCTCTTCGGGAACGTCAGCACGTTCGTGATCGGCATGTACATGCTAAAGCTCGTCCGGGACCGCAACGAGGCGTCATCGATGAAGAAAGAGGAGATAAAACGGAGGCTCCGGATCGAGGACATCTACATGTATTTTCAGATCTTCGGCACGCTGGCGGTTCTATTGCCGCTCGTTCCGCTCGTGGTCGGGGGCATCTTCCCCGGAACGATCGGGCCGATGTACGACGCCGGGATCACGGTCTACCTTCCGTTCGAAACGGTTCTGATCGACATCCGGTACATAGCCCTCGTCACCGGCGGCGGCCTCGGGGTGCTCCTCTGGACGATGTGGTGGTTCGTGAGGTGACGTTCCCCCGCGACGTGAGCGGCGGTTGCCGAGCCGATTCGGAGTCGGAACTCGCCGTTCGGCGCAGGCTGTCCGGAAACGGACCCGCATGTTTGACCTCCTTCCGCGATCAAGCGTCAACCGCTGGATTTCGGCATCGGCTTGGCTGTCTCGTGGTGCGGTCAAACGCGTCCCATCCACAGCCGAGTCATCGTCGTTCGGGCTCTCCGGAACGACTCTCTCCGCTGAGGTAGCGGTCTACGATATTCATCGCCCCATTCACGTCCGCTTGATACTCGCCCATCCAGTGATCGTCGTTCGTACACGTGACCATCGCCTGCCTCGGGCGATACCCTACCTCACCGCGCGCATGGCACTCCTTCGAGGTGTTACCGGCGAAGTCGTTTCGGACGCGAACGTGCCGGGGGACCAAGACTCATGATTCCATGCCACGGATCCCCGGATGATGACGAACGCGTGGCGGAGCGGATTCGAAAGTCAACGTGAGGAGGTGTCCGACGTGCGCCTCCCGGTCGAGGGATCGGTTCCGTCGTGGCTCGACGGAACGTTCATCGTGAACGGTCCAGGGGTCTTCGAGGTCGGTGACCGGGCGCTGAGCCACTGGTTCGACGCGCTGGCGATGCTTCGGGGGTTCCGGATCCGCGGGGACGAGATCCGATACACCAACCGGCTCGTTCGAAGCGAGGACTGTCGGGTCGCCCGTGAGGAAGGTCGCGTTCGCCGCTCCCTGCCGGGGACGCCCGCTGACGGATCGGCGCTTCGTCGGCTGTATCTGGCCCTCACGGGCGGATTTCAGGACAATCCGTCGGTCGGGGTCGTGCGACTCGACGGCTCGGTGTACGCGGTGACGGAGAGTCCGATCGGAATCGAGATCGACCCGCGCACGCTGCGGACGGTCGGCCGACGTGATCTGACGGACGGGCTGGACGCCGACGCCACGCTCGGACACACGCACGTCGAGGACGACGTGCAGTGGGGACTTGCGCCGTCCTTCGGTCGAACGTCGGCGTACACGCTGTTCAGACGCGAGCCGGGCGAACCGCCAACGGCGCTCACGCGGTTGCGGTTCGGCTCGCATCCCCCGTACGTCCATGCGTTCGCGCTGACGGAGCGATATGCCGTCATCCCCGAGGGATCCTTCGGCGTCGACTTCGGGACGCTCCTCCGGGGCGTTCCGGGGGGTCGCACGTTCCTCGACGCGTTCGAGCGGCGCGAGACGACGCCACGGTTCCACGTGATCGACCGGGAGACCGGCGAACGAACCGTCGCCGTCCGCGCGGATCCGTTCTTCGTGTTCCACTTCGCCAACGCGTTCGATGCCGACGACGCGATCGTCGTCGACTGTGTCGCATACGACGATATTCGCGCCATAACCGGGTTGACGGTCGAAACCCTCCGAAGCGATGACCCGGCGGTTCCGCGGGGGGAGTTCGTCCGATACCGGCTCCCGCTCACGGGCGGACGCGCCGAACGCGAGACCGTGTTCGTCGGACCCGCGGAGTTCCCGACGATCAATTACCCCGCGGTCAACGGTCGAGAGTACGAGTACGCGTATCTCGCGTCCATCGACCGGGGGAGCCTCCCGACCGCGATAGCGAAGGTTCACCTGGAGTCGACGGAGACGCGCAGGTGGTCGCGCGCGGGCCTCCATCCCGGTGAGCCGCTGTTCGTTCCCGCCCCCGACGGCGACGCCGAGGACGACGGCGTCCTCCTGTCGCTGGCGCTCGACTCGCGTGCCGACCGATCGGTGTTGTTCTGTCTGGACGCCGCGACGCTGACGGTGCGAGCACGAGCGCCCCTCCCGCACCGACTCCCGGCCGCGTTCCACGGGCAGTTCTACGACGCGACCGACCCGCTGCGCCTGATGCAGTGACGCCCGCGGGTGGCACGTTCCGGCACGGCGTGTCGCCGCCGGTCACGATCCGGCTCCGGAACGCTAACCGTCGCCCGGCACGCCGCTCCGTCTCGCTCCGCGCGCCGTGCCGTGACTGATCGGACGGACAAGAGATTTGGCCGTGAGACGCTTACGGCGGCATATCGCCCCGTCAACATGCTTCCTGAGTGGTTTCCGTCGCTGATCCTGTTCACGATGCCGGCGAGCATCGTTGGATACGCCGTCGGCCGCATTCACATTCGCCATCTGGCGTTTCACGGCGGGGAGTCGAAGTATCCCGAGCCGATCCCGGAAACCGTCGAGGCGTATCGAGAGCTCTACCACGTCGAGGAACTACAGCGCACCTCGTTCGGCCTCCTGCTTTCGGTCCCCGTCACGGTCACCATCGCGCTGTCAGCGGTTACGATCGGTTTACTCATCGGCCACTTCAGCATCGGCTACTACTTCGCAACGAGAGTCATTCGTGGGCTCGCCGACGTCGACGGAGCGGACGAGCCACAGATATTCGACACCGACGAGCGGGCCGGAACGGCGACCGCCGCGATCACCGCACCGGAAACGACCGATGACGACGATGGCGATGCAAACGATGACGATTCAGACGATGGCGACTCCACTAAAGCGCCGTGACGTCGCGCTCGCCAGCGATGGGATGGCACCAAAGCGGCGGAGAATCGCCCGTTCGCTCACGCTCTCGGCTGAAACGGTCACATCCGGGCGTGTCATCACGGACGATGGGGATCATCGGCACCCGCCGGGTCGTACCGCCGGCTGGTGACGGCCAACGTTCATACGCTTCGGAGACGAACGTCGCCCATGGGCAAGGGACGTCCGGATGATGGACGATCACGGACCGAAACCGACGGGCAAACCGTACCGTCTCCACGGCGTCGCGCTCGAGTTCGCCGTGGTGGACGAGGGGAGTGACGTTCGAAGATGAAGCGCAACGTCGGACGTCTCGACGCGATCGGCCGCGTCATCGCCGGGGTGGTATTGGCAGCGCTCGCCGTGCTCGCCGCCGTCGACGTCGTCTCCGTGCCGATCGTCTCGGCGCTCGGGATCGGGGTGATCGCGCTCGTCCTGCTCGTCGAAGGGGCGACGAGACGGTGTCCGTTGTATCGCGCGCTCGGAATCGATCGCTGCCCCGTCGATTGAGGTCCTCTCCGCGCTGAAACTCGAGGATTCCTCCGTTGGGGTTCGGCCACCGACTTACGATGGCGATCTGCGGGTTCGTGTGCACTTCTTCGGGACTTTCGTGAGCGTGTGGTTTCCCCGACCACTCGTGTCCCTCCCGCTCGAATCACACGGGCCATGCCGTCGGTCCGACCTCACATCGTTGTCCTCTCGAGGGGAACGTCTCCGGCGCCGCGCTCGTCGGACCGCACTCGTCGGACCGCGCTCGCGTCGCACGCCGGCGTTCGAACCGTTCGAAACGTCGTCCCCCGTGAACGGACGGTCGTGACGAGCACGAGGGACCGCCAGCAGGGCGGCTTTATACCCAGTCATTCACTACCGTTTGGTATGGCCGATTCGCCCGGGGAGACGATCGAGGTGCTTCACCGTGTTGCCACGAGCCTCCAATCCCAAGAGACCGTCGAGCGCGTGTGCGAGCTGACGGTCGGCGCGGCGGCGGACGTCCTGGAATTTAATCTCTGTACCGTCCTGATTCGGGAGGACGAGTGGCTCGTGCCGTACGCGACCTCGAAGGACGCTCCCACGGGCGGCAGCCGCCGGATGCGTCTCGATCAGGGATTGGCGGGGGAAACGTACCGATCGGAACGGTCTACCGTCATCGATAGGATCGAACCGGACGATGAGTCGGACCCCGCCAAATCGTGTTATCGGTCGGCGATGAGCGTTCCGATCGGCGAACACGACGTTTTCCAGGCGGTCAGCGAAGCCGAGGCCGCCTTCGACGAGGATGACGTCGCGTTGGCGGAGCTGCTCGTGAGTCACACGAATACCGCGCTTGATCGGCTCGAGCGCGAGCGGGAACTGCGACGGCAGGTCGAACGGCTCGACCAATTCACCTCGGTTGTCAGCCACGAGCTCCGGACCCCACTGAGCATCGCGTAGGGACATCTCGATCTCGCTCGTCAAAAACGGGACGATGAGTCCCTTCGGAAGGTCGCAACGGCTCACGAGCGGATGGGTCTGCTGATAGATGACATGCTCACGTTTGCACGCGTCGGCACCAAGGCGATCGACCCGGAGACCGTCGCGTTGGCGCCGCTCATCGAGAGCTGTTGGACGAGTCTCGAACGACGGAACGCGACGTTGCGGATCGAAACGGACCGGCGGATTCGGGCCGACCGTGAACGACTCCGTCAGGTGATGGAGAACCTGCTTTCGAACGCCGTGAGCTACGGCGGGACGGACGTTTCGATCACCGTTGGAGCGCTCGACGACGGGTTCCACGTCGAGGACGACGGACCGGGCGTCCCTCCCGATGAACGCATGGCGGTCTTCGAGGCCGGATACTCGCCGGGGAGGGTCGGAACGGGCTTCGGATTGAGCATCGTCGAGGGGATCGTCGAGGCACACCAGTGGGATATCCGCGTCGTCGACGGGGGCGACGGCGGTGCACGATCCGAGATCACCGGCGTCGAGACCGTTGCCGAGTAGCGGCGTTTCCAACCCGCGGTCGTGGCGTCAGCTGCACCGGCACGATCGGCCGCGGCGTCAACCGCGTCGATCCGACCGCCGTCGCCGACGGCGAGGTCGCCGTCCCCGACCGCGACGATCACGCTCCGTCGAACGTCGCGAAAACGAACTCCGTGCTGCTCCCGAGGGGGTCGGGCGCCGTCGCCGTCTCGAGGTCGGCGAAGCCTGCCTCGCGGAGCTGGCCGAGCGTTCGGTCACGGCCCGGCGCTGAAAAGAACATCCGTCCGCCCATCCACCCGCGTCGAACCGTCTCGAACCGCCCGCCGGGAAGGGTCATCAGGAGCTGCCCCCCCGGACGAAGCACGCGAGCGAATTCGTGGTACACGGCCGGATGTTCCGATCGCTGCACGTGGAACACGGCGTGATACGCCGTGATCGCATCGAAGCGATCCGCGCCGAAGGGCAGCTCGGACATCTCGCCGTGTACGAGGCGGGCTCCGGGAACGGTCTCGCGGGCGAGTTCGAGGCTTCGACTGGAGACGTCGAGCCCGACGCTCCCGTCCGGAAGGTTCGCGAGCGTTCGGGCTCCGTCGCCACAGCCGACGTCGAGGGCGGTCGGATCCGCCGCCGGCAGGCGGTCGAGCAGGTCGTCGATCAGGTCCGCGTCCGAGCCGTCAGGGTCGCGACTCGCGGCGTACGTCTCCGCGACGTCATCCCAAGCACGGCGAACGGCGTTTCGCTCCATGCCGTTCATGCGTTCGCAAGCGACATGATGGCACCGACGCCTGCCCGAGGCCTCGCCCACGAGAGGGTCGAGACCTACGACGCCTCGTACCACGAGGATCGGCACAGTAGCGCCGTCGAGAGCGTGTCGTCGCCGCTCGGCTGGGATCGCACGAGGATCCGGCGGAGCGTCGCCGGGAGTCGGGAGCGGAACCTGGCCACCTTCGTCGATGCCGATGAGGCCGACGAGCGGCATCGAGGACGACGCCGAACGCGTGTGACGGCGGGATCTGACGAGCCGGACGAACGGACGGGAACGAACCGGCAACCGACGCCCGGCGCCCGAATCGTTTCGTTCGGGCGCCCACGAGGAGGCGTATGTACGCGATACGCAACGGCCTCGTACACACGGCCACGGAGCGAGGAACGATCGAGGGCGACGTGCTGATCGACGACGGCGAGATCGTCGCGGTCGGCGACGTCGACGTACCCGACGGCGCCACGGAGATCGACGTCGACGGCGACCACGTCACGCCGGGGCTCGTCGACGCACACAGCCACGCCGGCGTGGCCGAGTGGGGCGAACCGGAGGACCGAGACTACAACGAGGGCACGGACGCAGTCACTCCGCACGTCAACGCGCTGGACGGCTTCCATCCGCGCGACGAGGAGCTGAAACACGCCTTCCGAAACGGCGTGACGAGCGTCTCAGCGCGGATGGGTTCGGGCAACGTGATCGGCGGGATCATCTGCTCGATGAAGACGTACGGGCACACCGCCGACGACATGCTGATCCGCGAGGACGGAATGAAGGCCGCGATGGGTGAGAACCCGAAGCGGTTCCACGGCGAGGAGCATGGCCGACAGCCCTCGACGCGTCCGGGCGTCGCCGCCACCCTCCGCGAGTCGCTCATGGCCGCGGAGGACTACGTCGACCGCCGCGAGCACGCCCGCAACGAGGGCGAGCCGTTCGAGCGCGAACTCGGCATGGAGAACCTCGCACGCGTCCTCACCGAGGGGTTCCCGCTGCGTGTCCACGCCCATCGCGCCGACGACATCATGACCGTCTTCCGGATCGCCGAGGAGTTCGGGATCGAGGACCTCTCGATCGAACACGCGACCGAGGGGCATCTGATCGCCGAGGAGTTCGCGAAACGGGACGTGCCCGCGGTCGTCGGTCCCTCGCTCTACTCGGGCGCGAAATACGAACTCCGCAACATCACCTTCGAGACGCCGGCGATCCTCCACGAGGCCGGCGTGGAGGTCGCGATCCAGACGGACGCACCGGTCGTCCCGCAACACCACCTCGACGTCTGTGTCGGGCTCGCCGTCCGGGAGGGGTTCCCCGCGGACGACGCGCTCGCGGCGGTCACCCGCGTTCCGGCGGAGGTCCTCGGGATCGACGACCGCGTCGGTACGCTGGAGCCCGGAACGGACGCGGACCTCGCGGTCTGGGACGGCGTGTTCTACGAGAACGGCACGCGGACACGACACGTCTTCGTCGACGGCGAACACGTCTTCGACCGCGAGCGCGACGCCGTCGATCCGCGAGAGGCGTACGCCTGGTGATCGCTGGGGGCGAACGTCACCGAGGTCGCATGCGCGACCGTCAGGCGGCGAGCGCGTTGAACTCCTCCGCGGAGGTTCGCGTCCCCTTCGAGATGACGACGTCGCCGACCCGCAGCGTGGCGTCGATGTCGGGGCCGACCAGCCAGCCCTCGTCCGGACGGCGGATCGCGAGCACGCTCGTCGAGATGTCGGTCTTCGGTACCCCGTCTGAGACCGTCGTTCCGGCGAGATCGCTTCCCTCCCGGATCGTCGTCCGGGTGATGATCTCGTCGGACTCCTGGACCGCCATCTCGATGACCGGATGCACCGCCAGATCGCGGAGGACGCCCTCCGTGATCTCGAGGGCGGCGTCGGAGATCTCCTCGGTCGCGACCCCGAGATGGATGAGCCCGCGGAGCATGACGGGGTCGTCCGCCTCCTTTGCGGCCTGAAGCGTCCACGCCTCGAATCGCGACTGGAGCGCGTCGACTTCGACCTCGAGGTTCGTCACCTCCTCGGCGAGCTCCTCGTTGTCGAGCAGCACGGAGCCGTACGCGAGGTCGACGGCGAGCTCCGAGAGGTTCTTCATCAACACGATGGAGTCGACGGCGCGTTCGAGGTCGTCGATCGCGGGGTCGGCCGGCGGACTCGGCTCGAACGCGTCGCCGGTTAGCTCCGGGTAGACCTCGGAGACGCCCGTTTCGGGCCCGCGGAGCAGCGTCACGTCGCCGGCCTCGAGCCGCGTCTCGGGGCCCGGATTGAGGATCCAGTCGTCATCCCGCCGGATCGCGATGACGCGAACGCCGGTCTTCGTCTCCAGGTCGATCGCCTGAAGCGTCCGTCCCTCGTACGCGGAGCTCGAATCGACCGTCCCCCGGACGAGCGTCTCGACGCCCTCCGAGAGCGCGCCGCGCATCGCGTCCGGAAGGCCGATCTCCTCTAAGACGATCTTCGCGATGTCGCCGGCGGCGTCGGATATCTTGTCCGCGGCGGCGACGACGCCCAGCACGGGCGCGAGCGTCTCCGCCTCATTCGGGTTTCGCGCCGCGAGCATGAGGCTCATCCGGGCGCGCATCTGGAGGACGTCCATCCTGTTTTCCAACGCGAGGACCTCCTCGGCGACCGTCGGGCTGCCGTGAAGGACCGCGGAGTACGAGAGGTCGATGAGCAGCTCCGCCGTGTCCTTCATCTCCACGAGCAGGTCCTTGACGCTCGCGGGCTCGTATTCGACCGGTTCCGGCGGGTCCCGTCCCTCGAATCGTCCCATGTGCACCCTCTCATCGGCTCCGAGTAAAAGGCTTGTCACGCGAGCGATCGAGGTCGCCGTACCGTCGTCGGTTTCAGTACGCCTCGCCCGCGACGTAGCCGTCGACCGCATCAGGTTTCGAACCCGTGCCGACCGACGCGGCGAGGTCGACGAGCACGAACCATCGAAGCAGTCGATCCGCGCGGGCCTCCCACGCGGTCTCCCAGTTCGGATCTCGCCCCCGATCGTGTCGCGGCACGTCCCCGCGTGTGGCCGCGTGGACGTCCCCGGCGGTGACCGGGTCGTCGGGGGTTGCCTCCGCGAGCAGCGCCAGTGCCTCCGGCGCGAACAACACGTCCTCGCGGAGGCCCCGTCGGACGCGTTCGGGGGTGACCTCCGCCTCCGTCCGAATGAATCCGCGCGGCGTCGACTCGACGAGCCCGAGCGCCCGCAGGAACGCCAGCCAGTCGTTCGCGACCTGCCGGTTCGATAGATCGTGCCGGTCACGAAGCCGGGCACAGCAGTCGTCAACCCGACCGGGAACGAGCGGGACGGCACGGCGGTAGTCGGCGAGCCGATCGAGATCGGTCGGCGGCTCCGGCACCGGCTTGAGCCGCATCAGCGGTAGCCGAACGACTCCGCGAGCAGCTCCTCGTCCGTCTCGCCGACCGTGTAGACCGGACCGTCGACGACGTCGACGGTCACCTGTGCGGGCGCGAAGACGCTCTCGGGAACCTCATAGAAGTCCCAGTCCGCCGCCTCGAACACCTCGACGAACGGCGTTCCGTAGTCGTCCCGAACGGTCGAGACGAGCTGGTCGAACCGGTCGTCGTCGCGGGCGACCTGCAGGTGGACCTTTCCGCCGTACGCGAGCGCGTCGTTCGTCCGTCCCATCGCGAGGTCCTCGTCGTAGGTGACCGGCGCGATTGGGGCGGTCCCGGACGCGTGGAGGACGTCAGTGGGCTCGTAGCCGATCTCCAACAGCCGGAAGACGGCGAGCTCGGCGGCGCGGGCCGCGGTCGCGACCGAACCCGCGGTCGATCCGGTGGCGTACGTCGGGAGGAAGACGCCGCTCGGATCGACCTCCGAGAGCTCCGCGACGTGTTCCGCGACCGTCTCGTCGGGCAGAGCGGTCGACTCGATCGTCAGGGTGGCGAACTCCGAGGAGTCGTAGTAGCCGACGCGCTCGAACTCGGTCTCACGGCCGACGAGCGCGCGGGCCGGCCCGGAGCCGAGCCCCTCGAAGCCGCCCTCGAACGCTAGCTCCCAGCCCGCCTTCTGTGAACAGAGCAGCGCGACGGCCGGGTGGTCCGTCGACAGCTCGACGTACCCGCGCGGCGCGCCGGCGACCTCGCCCATGTGCGTCCGGAGGTTCGCGAGCCCCGCGGTCTGGATCTCCGCCAACAGTAGTCCGGCCTCCACGCCCCCG
Organism: uncultured Halobellus sp.; assembly: GCA_964538415.1. Taxonomy (GTDB): domain Archaea; phylum Halobacteriota; class Halobacteria; order Halobacteriales; family Haloferacaceae; genus Halorubrum. Next base: position 14,743 of record CAZIFX010000031.1, on the reverse strand, counting down.
CCCGCGTCGACGCCGAAGTCGACGACCGTGGCGCCGTTGTCGAGCTCGTAGCCGACGACGTTCAGCTCGCCCGCGAAGTCGAGCGCCTCGTCGACGAGCTCGATCGCGGTCCGGTTGATGCTCTCCATGGCGGATCCTGTGTGCTCCGTCCCTAAGGTGTTTGTCAGTCGTACCGACCGCCGACGGCATCGATCACCGGCGGTCGTCCGGACTGCCGACCAGGCTTCCGTTGAAATGCGTTCCTCGTGGTGAACTGCCTCGGGGTCAAGCCCCGAGGTACTCGGCCTGCTCCGCCTGTAGATCTCACGCGTGGTGCCGCGTACGGAGCGTGTATGCAGCACAGGAGGATCGTTTGATGCAGCTGATCTGTGGTGACTCAGCCGGTCAAGGAGAGCTGCTTATTGACAGAGTCACTCCGAAAATGCGGATTCCAAGGGTTTGCGGTCGAGGCCGACAGTGTCGTAGTCCTGCTCGGTCGAAAGAACACACTCCTCGCCGGTTGTGACGAGTCCGGCATGAAGTGCGTCAAATGGTGTGAGCTCGTACTCATCGAGGAACGCTGCGGCGGCCAGAACCGCGTCCTCGTGTTCTTTCGGGACGATCGGAACTAGTTCGAGCAGGTTGGTTATCGCCCGTGGTGCGTCGATCTCATACTCGGCAGTCTCACGGTCGTAGAACAGCACCAGTACCTCGGCATATGCAAGTATCGATGTGTGAATGTCATCGCGCTCGTCGAGGGCGCGGATTGCGGCCTCCTGAAGCCAGTCATCATCCTTTATTAACGCTGTGAGAAAGTCAGTTTCGACGTACACAGGTCACTCCTCACCGGCGTGTGACCGGGCTTCCGCTTCCTCTCGAACCTCTCGAGAGATCGCCTCGCGTGCGTCCGTTTTCAGATCGGCGGCTTCCGTCTCTACGAACGCATCGCCAACGGCAGCTCGGATCCCCGCTATCGGGTCCTCGTCGACGGGGAAGAGAGCGACATGACTCGGGAGTTCGACGATGCGGTACTGGTTACCGAACCTCTCTCGGACGTCTTTTGGGAGATAAATCCGTCCTCGTTCGTCCGTCGATTTTGACATGGTGTACTATCGTGTTTCACGGGAAGATTCAAAAATTTTCCCGTTATTATACTATATTTCACGTCTACTTTCCCGTCTCTACCTGTACCGACCGATCTCTTATCGACTGCTTATCACGTACTGAGCGGTCCCTGAGTCCCCTGCACTGAGCGGTCACCATTCTTCGGGATCAAGCGTCAGCCCGTACTGCATTCGCGCGTTGTGTTCAGCACGATACTTGCTTGACCTCGAAGAATTGCAGCGGAGTCCCGGTCACCAAAACCCGCCCGGACCGCCGGGACCTCGCGGACCCGACGCTCGTGGGTCGGGGTTGATCTCGACGAACTCGGTCCCCGGCCGGGGATCGATCTCCTCTCCCTCCTCGTACCGAACGAACGAGAGATAGAAAGGCTCCCTGCAGCCGTCCGCGTTGTCGTCGTGGTCGTCCGCGTCGCTTTCGACGGTGCCGAAACGCTCCGATGCGGGGCGCCACCGAACGCCGTCGCTCTCGCCGCAGACGAACCGGACGCCGTCGGCCGCGTCGTCCTCGAACGGCTCCGTCGGGGCGACGTAGCGCCAGCCCTCGAACGGGTACGGCGTCACCGCCTTGTCGGCGAGGTAGCCGTCGCGGTCGAGTTCGGCGAGCGTCCCACAGCGCGGACAGTAGTAGGTGACCGGGAAACCCATCGTGACGGCGGATCTACGCGCGCAGTGGTTAAACGCCCATCGACGGAGGATCACGGATCGCTGGACGGTCTCAAACGGTTCGAGTGAGGATCCAATCGTACTTCGAGTCACGCAGGTAGTCGTCCGGCGTGCCCTCGCGGATCACGCCCGAGGAGTACGTCCGTTCGTGATCGTACGCGATCACGTGCCGTGGGATCGGGACCGCCCGCGTGTTGTACCCACAGACTCCGATTCCGACGTCGGATCGGTTGTGTGCGATCGCCCACGAGACGACGACCGTCGCGTAGTCGACGCAGTCCCCGCGTTCCCGACAGTAGGTCTCGAACGGACCGGCCGACACGTCGATCAGCCCGTTGAAATCGTCCTGTTCCCACTCGAACCGGCCGGACCACTCCTCGACGTCGACGTCCGCCCAGAACGGGTCAAGCGACGCCAACAGCCGAGGACTCGCGACGAAGAGCACGGTCCACCGGCAGAGCATGGCCTCCATTCATGCTAGTTATCATTAACGTGATCCTGCACGGCGCGAGCCTGCTCGCTCCCGGTCACTTCGACTCGGCCGCGAACTTCACGAGCGTCAGATCGCGGTCGAGCGCGCAGTGATCGTGTGGCGGCTCGCCGAGTACCTGCTCGATGACGCGCTCCTCGTCGAAGTCGGCGCCGTCGGGGACGCAGTACTGGTGGCTCGGACACTCCGTGTGCGGGCAGGGGCCGGCGAGCTCGGCCTTGCTCCCGGCGTACGCCAGCTTGGAGGGGACGTTCGCCGGCACCGGCGCGGGCTCGACCTCGACGGCGCGCACGCCGGCGTCGTGGACCGCACAGTCGAGCGTCTGGGCGTTCTCACGAATGTCCGTGATCCGATAGCGGGTCCCTTTCGAGAGGTTGAGACACTGTCCCCGATAGGGACAGCCCTCACAGTCGGGCGATTCCCCCTCGTAGACGAACTCGCGCCCGACGTCCGCGAGCCGACTGCCGATGAGCGTGACCGTGGTCATACTGCCCCACAGGAGCCCCGACGCCCTAAGGCTCCCGGACTCGGAGGGCAAGACACATCCCCCGCCCCCGACAAACGGGAGCAGATGATCGCGGGGATCGCACGCGAGTTGAAACGCGAGGCCGAGCGGGCGAATCAGCGACGCGCTCTCGTGTTTGCGGGCGACCGAGATGCCGGGATGGACGCCGCCTACGACGTCGTCGAGGGGATCGGAGACGACCGCGGACCACTCGACTCGGCGGACGTCTCGATCGTCTCGACCCGTGAGGGGTTCCGATTCGACGAGCACCGGCCGCGGAACGCCCGCGGCCTCCTCGGCCGGACCCGCGAGGTCGTGGTCTACGACTGTCACGACCGGTTCGTCCCGAACGCGCTCGGTGCGGTCTCGGGCGCCGTCGACGGCGGCGGGCTGCTCGTGCTTTTGACCCCCGACCTCGATCGATGGCCGACGATCCGCGACGGGTTCGGCGAGTCGCTCGCGGTCCCGCCGTACGGGCCCGACGACGTGACGGGCCGGTTTCGCGAACGGCTCGTTCGAACGATCCGCCGACATCCGGGCGTCTCCGTCGTCGCCCTCGACGGAACGACGGCTGGAGATGACGTGGACGGTCGAGACGAACCGACGGGCGCACGGATCGAACGCGACGGACGAACCGACCCGCCGCCGGCGACGGCCCGGTCACGGCCGACTCCACCGTCGAACGCGACGTTCCCGGCGGCAGCGTACGAGGCCTGTCTCACCGCCGATCAGGCACGAGCAGTGCGCGCCCTCGAGTCGCTCGCCGAGCCGGGATCGGCGGTCGTCGTCGAATCCGACCGAGGTCGGGGCAAATCGAGCGCGGCGGGGCTCGCTGCGGGTGCGCTCGCGCTCACCGGCGCCGACGTGCTCGTCACGGCGCCCGCCTTCCGGAACGCGGCGGAGGTCTTCGAGCGGGCCGGCGAACTCGATGAAGTCGAATCGGCGGGGGACGGCGAGAGTCGCGATCTCCGAACCGCCGCCGGAGGACGCGTTCGGTTCCTACCGGCCGCCGAGGCGGCCTCGCTTCCGGGGAATCCGGACGTGGTCATCGTCGACGAGGCGGCCGGGCTCCCCGTCGGGCTGCTTGACCGGTTCCTCGCGGCGCCGGCGGTCGCCTTCTGTACGACGATCCACGGCTACGAGGGCGCGGGACGCGGCTTCTCCGTCAGATTCCGCGAACGGCTCTCGGCGGCCGAGGATCGACGGGTCCGTGACGTCCGGCTGGAGGAGCCGATCCGCTACGCCCGGGACGATCCCGTCGAGGCGTGGACGTTCGACGCGCTCCTGCTCGACGCCCGACCCGCCGTCGACGCGGCGGTCGCGGACGCGACCCTCGAGGAGACGTCTTACCGCACGCTGGATCCCGACGCCTTGCTCGCCGACGACCACCGCCTCGCGGAGGCGTTCGGGCTGCTCGTGGCCGCCCACTATCGCACCGAGCCGAACGACCTCGCGCGGCTGCTCGACGCGCCCAACCTCTCCGCGCGGGCGCTTCTCGCCCGCGACCGTATCGTCGCCGTCGCGCTCCTCGCCCGCGAAGGAAACCTTCCCGCTGACCTTCGACGATCGATGTACGAGGGCTCACGCGTCCGCGGGAACATGGTCCCGGACGTGCTCACGAGCCAGCTTCGCGACGAGGCGGCCGCCGAGTCGCAGGGGGTCCGTACCGTCCGGATCGCGACCCACGACGCGCTCCGCGGCTCCGGGTTCGGTACGCGGCTGCTCGACCGGATCCACGCCGAGTTCGCGGACGACCTGGACTACTTTTCGGTCGGCTACGGCGCGACCCCGCAACTGCTTCGCTTCTGGCGGCGGGCGGGCTACCGGACGGTCCACCTCTCGACGACCCGCAACGACGCCTCCGGCGAGCACTCGGCGGTGATGCTCCGCCCGGAGACCGACGCGGGGAAGGTCCTGCTCGACCGGCACGCGGTCGCCTTTCGCGACCGCGAACGCGACGCGCTCTCGGACGCCCATCGCGACGTCGATCCGGACGTGGTCCGTGGCGCGCTCCGGGCGTGTCCGGCGTCGCCCGCGCTCGACCTGACCGACCACGAGTGGCGGGCCGTCGTCGCCGCCGCCCACGGCCCCGGAATGTACGACGTCGCGCCCGGCGCGTTCCGCGACCTCGCGATGGCGGCGCTCACGGGCGGGCGCATCGACGCGCTCGACGCCCGCGAGGAGCGACTGCTCGTTCGGAAGGTCCTGCAGGGCCGGCCGTGGAAGGGCGTCGCCGACGAGTCGAACTACGTCTCGACGCGTGCCTGCATGCGAGCGCTCGGCGAGGCGACGAAGCCGCTCGTGAAGCGATACGGGAACGACGTGGCAAGACGGGAGCGGGAGCGGTTCGAGAGCGGGTGACCTGTGCTATTGATCCACGTCGTCGTCTCGAGCAACCGTGGGAGTTGATTCGATCTGCTAGCTGCTCCGCAAGCGCTTTGAGTTCTTCCGTCTGATCGATCACCCTGCAAGTCGTCCGCGCTCAGCACGGACCGCCGACGCAGACTCGAACTCGATCGCCCGGCCAAGCGCATCTCCACGCGCCATTCCGGGAAGAACACCACGCGCACGACCGGCGCCCATACCCACCCAAGACTACCGTTGAGAAGACTGTGAGGTGGGACGCACCGTCCGATCGTAGCCTCCCGAAATCGACGGCTCCGGTACACTTCCCGCCAAGTAAGTCGACCCAACGCGAATCGGAATACAGATAGGCGAATCGTTGCAACGGGACATAGCTGAAATGACGGAGAGCAACGATTCCAACCGCGTACCCAGTCAACCAGTCATCGTACAGGAGAACACCCATCAAAACGAGGTCCCTGAGAACATCAACTCGGAGCTGTATTCGGCAGATGCCCCGGCCAACTCCTTTCACGAATTCACAATCGAACCCGGAGATGAACTCGTCGAAGCACTGCGAAACAACGGCTACACCGTCGAATTCAGGGACCGATAACCCTGGATACGTCGTCCGAGGCGGGGCATGAGCCGGAGGTGGATTCGGTTGGGAACGTGATCGCAACGCGGGACGCCGATTCCGACGGATCCCGCCTCGTATTGACTACGCATACGGAGACGGTGCCGCCGCACATCCCATACGACCGGGATGGAGAGGTGGTGCGGGGCCGAAGGTGCTATTGCCCGACCGACAGACCATGAACGACCCGCTCGCCGACGTCGAGACCGTTCGCGATGGCGGCGTGGAGTCGGGCTTCGCCGGCGACCCAATCGCCGAGCAGATACAGGTTCTCGGCTCCGGCCGAGTCGAGCGGCCCGCGGGTGACGCCCGATTCGGGTAGTGCGTATCGCCATCCCTGGTGATCGGTCCACTCCGGATCGGCGAGCCGGTCGTCGTCCATGATCGCGGCCGCGTGATCGGCCAACGCCGAGACGTTCGTCGCCGGATCGTCGTCGTAGCGTTCGACGGACCACTCGTGGTTCGCCTGTACGATCAGTAGCGTCTCGCCGTCGGGAACGTGTCCGGCCTTGCACTCCTCGCGTGAGATCCACCCGACCGGGTGCTCCTTGTCGGTGTTGATGAGCGCGTAATACGGGACGTCGACCGTGAACGGGTAGTGGAGCACGGCAGTCCAGACCGTGCGGAACTCGACGTCGTCGACCACCTCGACGAGCCGCTCGCGGAGCGGCGAGTCCCATTCGGCGTCACGAAGCAGCTCGGCGGTCTGAGGCGCCGGTGGGTTCAACAGGAGGACGTCGAAGGGGCCCCACGTCTCGCCGTTGGCGTCGTCGAGCTCCCACCGCGCGGTGGCCTCGGCGGAACCGTCCGCTTCGCCGATCCGCCGGATCGTCTCGACGCGGGTTCGACGGTGAACGGAGAGGTCGGTTCGGCCGAGCAGCCGCTTTGCGATCTGGGTGAGCCCGCGTCGGTAGCTCCATTTGTGTTCGTCGGCGTCGCGTCCGGGGGTCACTTCGCCGTCGACTTCGAAGGTGTAGATGGGCTCGGCGGCGTCGACGAGGCCGTCGGAATCGAGCGTTTCGGTGACCAGTTCGACGACGCGTTCGTCGTCCGATTTGAGGTAGTTTGCCCCGTAATCGTACGTGAGGTCGCCGTGACGTCGCGTCGCCGCGCGCCCGCAGACGCCGCCGGATTTCTCGAGGATCGTTACGTTCGCGTCGGGGGCTGCGTAAGCGATGGTGAACGCGGCGGCCGCCCCGCCCGCTCCCGCGCCGACGATGCCGATTTCTGTCACACCGATCGTACGGCGGCAGCCCACTTAACCGGTTGGCTCGTCGACGAGAGGAGCCGGCCGCGCGGGTTCTCCATCGGTTCGGTCGGTGGATTTCCTCGAGACCCGTGTCGGTCGCGGAATCGATACCGACCGCTCGGTGGTACGGATCCGCGCTCCGGAGATGTGGTGTCGATCGTCGTTCCTCGAGGGGTCGCACGTCGGTTTGGGTCGCCTGCCGCCTCGGGTCGCACGTCGGCTTGGGTTCGACGGCCGTCGAGTGCCGGACGGCACCCGGGTCCGCGATACGGGCCGGGTGTTCCCGGGAAACGGCGTTCCGGATCGTAGATTCATAACGAACGTTTATTATTGTTTAATCCGAAACGGTACCTGTCGATGTTCGAGACGCACGAGGACACCGAGCATCCGGGGACAGGGCGCAAAGCCGTTTCGACGATCGTCGTTAGATACTTCGACAAATATATTAATCAACGCGTCACAACACTCGGATAGCGTCATGTCGGGACCAACCGTCGTGGTCGGGACGATCGGATCGGACGCACACGTCATCGGTGTCACGCTGCTCAAGCACGCGCTCGAGGAGGCGGGGTTCGAGGTACGGAATCTCGGGGCCCAGACGCCCCCCGAAGCGTTCGCGGCGGCAGCCGACGAGACGGATGCGAACGCCATCCTCGTCTCCTCGCTGTACGGCCACGCGGAACAGGACTGCGAGGGACTCCACGAGAGGCTGGCCGACGCCGACGTCGATCCGGTCACCTACATCGGGGGAAACCTCGCGGTCGGACAGACGGAGTTCGAGACGGTCCGCCGACGGTTCCGTGAGATGGGCTTCGACCGCGTGTTCGAGACCGAAACGGACCTCGACGCCGTCGTCGACGTGCTCCGATCGGAGTTCGGGATCGACGAGCAGGTCAGCCGTTCCGTCCGGGTTTCGTCGTAGATGGTCAGGGACGTCGTTCTCACCGAAACCGAGTTGGATCGGATAAACCGGGAGGTGTGGGACCGGTACCCCGGGGACGACCGTCCGGGGTTCCGGGAAGCCGTCGAGTTCCACGAGTCGTTGCCTCCCGAGAAGCGGTTCGCCCCGGTTCTCGAGGGAGCGGACCGCGTGTTGACACAGCCACGAGCGGGTGTCCCGTGCCTCGACGACCAGATCGAGCTCCTCGACACGCTCGTCAGGGAGGGAAACGCCGACCTGCTGCCGACGACGATCGACTCGTACACCCGCGACAACGCGTACGAGGAGGCACGCAAGGGATTAAAACGATCGCGAGAGAGCGGGACGGACGAGCTCAACGGCTTCCCCGCGGTGAACCACGGCGTGGAGGGATGTCGGCGACTCGTCGAGGCCGCCGACGCCCCCGTGCAGGTCCGCCACGGCACGCCGGACGCCCGGCTGTTGGCCGCGGTGACGCTCGCCGGCGGGTTCCAGAGCTTCGAGGGCGGACCGATCACGTACAACCTCCCGTACACCAGCAAGTACGATCTCGCGGAGACGATCGAGTACTGGCAGTACGTCGACCGGCTCGCCGGCGTGTACACGGACCACGGGGTACGGATCAACCGGGAGCCGTTCGGCCCGTTGACCGGGACGCTCGTACCGCCGTCCCTCTCGATCGCGGTCTGTCTCATCGAGGGGCTGCTCGCTGTGACGCAGGGCGTGCGTAGCGTCACCCTCGGATACGGCCAGGTCGGGAACCTCGTCCAGGACGTGGCGGCGATCCGAGCGATGGAGCGTCTCGGCGAGGAGTACCTGCCGTCGGACGTGACCGTGACGACCGTCTTCCACCAGTGGATGGGCGGGTTCCCCCGCGACGAGGCGCGCGCACAGGGCGTGATCTGTCTCGGAAGCGTCACCGCGGCCATCGCCGAACCGGACAAGATCATCACCAAATCCCCACAGGAGGCCCAAGGCGTGCCGACCGCGGCGGCGAACGCGGCCGGCCTCCGGGCGACCGATCAGGTCCTCGAGATGCTCGTCGAGCAGTCGGTGTCGCTCGACGGCATCGACCGCGAACGGGAGCTCATCGAGCGATCGGTTCGATCGCTCATGGACGCGGTCGACGATGCCGGCGACGGTGACCTGGCCCCGGGCACGATCCGGGCGTTCGAGCGTGGTCTGCTGGACGTGCCGTTCCCGCCGAGCGAGGCGGCGACCGGCGACGTCCTCCCGGCACGCGACGACGACGGGCGCGTCCGGCTGTTGAAGATCGGGGACTTGGCGCTCCCGGACGACGTCGTGGAGATCCACCACGCGCGACTGAAGGACCGGGCGGTCACGGAGGGGCGTGACCCGTCTTTCCGGATGGTCGCCGACGACGTCTCGGCGATAAGCGGCGGGCGGCTGGTCGGTCGCCCGGGGGATGACTGATGGAGATCGTCGATCTCACCGCGACGCCCGGGGTCTCCGCGTTCTTCGCGGACGACCAGGCCGCGATCACCGCGGGCGCGGAGCCCGACGGGTTCGCGTACGACGCGGAGCCACGCACCCCCGGGTTCGACCGGATCCGCGAGCCGGGGGAGGCGCTGATCGTCGAAGTCGAGACGAGCGACGGCCGATTCGCTCGCGGGGACTGCGCAGGCGTCCAGTACGCCGCCGCGGGGGATCGCGACCCGGTGTTTCGCGCGTCCGACCACGTCGGGACCGTCGAGGGACGGGTCGCCGACGCGCTCGTCGGGCGTGACCCGGCGGCGTTCACCGAGAACGTCGCCGTCCTCGAGTCGATCGAGGGCGTCCATTCCGCCGTCGAGTACGGCGTCTCCGGCGCACTGCTCGCCGCGGCCGCGACGGCCCGCCGCGAGACGCGCACCCGCGTCCTCGCCGACGCCCTGGACACGGAGCCGGCGACGGAGCCCGTCCCGGTGTTCGGACAGTCCGGAGACGACCGCCGGCGCGGGGCGGAAAAGATGCTGTTGAAACGCGTCGACGTGCTCCCACACGGACTGTTCAACAGCCTCGAGAAGATCGGTCCCGAGGGCGAGCGGCTCGTCGAATACCTCGCGTGGCTCTCCGAGCGAGCGGACGAACTCGGCTCGACCGGGTACAGCCCCCGGTTTCACGTCGACGTGTACGGGATGCTCGCCGACGTGTTCGGCCCGCCGTACGACCGCGCCGCGGTCGTCGAGTACGTCGACGAGCTGCGGCGTGCGGCGGCGCCGTACCCGCTACAGCTCGAAGAGCCGGTGATCGCCGACGGCCGTGCCGAACAGATCGCGGGGATGGGGTCGCTGAAGGACGGGCTCGCGGATGCGGGCGTTGACGTCGACCTCGTCGCCGACGAGTGGTGTGACGACCGCGAGGACGTGACGGCGTTCGTCGACGCCGGCGCCGCCGACGTCGTTCAGGTGAAGACGCCGGACGTGGGAAGCCTCTTAGAGAGCGGGCGTGCGGTTCGCTGCTGTGAGGGGACGACGACCCGGGCGTACCTCGGCGGAACCTGTAACGAGACGGTGACGTCCGCCCGGGCGAGCGCGCACGTCGCGCTCGCCACCGACGCGGCGCAGGTGCTCGCGAAGCCGGGGATGGGGTTCGACGAGGGGTACTCCGTCGTCGCGAACGAGATGTACCGAACGCTCGCGCGCCACCGACGGTCGGACCGATGAGCGGACCGACGCGGGGCGGGACGGGACGAACAGTCACGACCCGATCAGAGACGCGACCATGACCGACGAGGACGAAACCACGACCGGGAAACGGCTCGTCGCCGGCTGGGAAGGCCGCTACTACGAGGACTTCGCCGTCGGGGACGTGTACAAACACCCGTACGGACGAACGGTGACGGAAACGGACGACGTCTGGTTCACGAACCTGACGATGAACCTGAACCCGATGCACTTCAACGAGGCGTACGCCGCCGACACCGAGTTCGGCGAGCGCCTCGTCAACGGACTGTACGTCATCGCGCTGGCGGTCGGGATGAGCGTGATCGACGTGAGCGCGAACGCGACCGCCAACCTCGGATACGACGACGTGACTCATCACGCGCCCGTCTTCCACGGCGACACGATATTCGCGGAGTCCGAGGTGCTCGCCAAACGGGAATCGGAGTCACGCGAGCACGTCGGAATCGTCACGACGGAACTCCGTGCATACAATCAGGAGGGCGAGCTCGTGTTGTCGCTGGAGCGGACGCCGATGGTCCAAAAGCGTGGCCACGCCGAACCGACCGCCGCCCGCCCGACCGGCTGGCCGGCGGGGATCGGAACCCAACCGGAGGACCTCGGATGAGCGCGGGAACGATCCGTGGACGAGCGAGGGGGAGCGCGTGGCCACCCCACCGACGACGGAGGGCGAGCGCATGACCGCCGACCCACCCACCCACGAGGATCCGGTTCCGTCGGCGCGGGTCGTCGGCGATCTCCCCGAGGTCGACCCCGCCACGGCCGCCGCGAGCGTTCCGGCGGAGGCGACGCTGTTCGTCAGCGGATTCGGCGGCGTGGGCTACCCGAAACGGGTGCCGGAGGTGATCGCGGCCGGCGACGACCGGACGCTGACTGTCGTTTCCGGCGGCGGCGTCGGCGACGAGGTCGACACGGCGCTCGTCGAGAGCGGCGACATGGCCCGCCGGTATCCGTTCCAGACACGCCCGGCCGTCCGCGAGGCGATCAACGCCGGCGAGGTTGCGTTCCACGACAGACACATCGCGGGCGTGGCGGACGACGTCCGGTTCGACGGGCTCCGCGCCGGCCTGCGGGGCGAGCGGGTCGCCGTGGTCGAGGCGGTGGCGGTGGGGCCGGACTGGCTCGTCCCCACGACCTCCGTCGGCAACACGCCGGCGTTCGTCCGGGCGGCGGACCGCATCGTCGTCGAGGTGAACGCCGCCCAACCGCTCGAACTCGCGCGAGTCCACGACGTGTACACGCGGGCGGACCCGCCGGGGCGCGACCCGATCCCGCTTTCGACTCCCGCGGAACGGATCGGCTCCCCGGCGATCCGATTCGACCCCGACGACCTCGCGGCCGTCGTCCGGACCGACCGGCGTGACGACCCCTACGAGTTCCGCGAGCCGGCCGAGGCCGATCGGGCGATAGCGGACCACCTACAGCGATTCCTCGCCGCGGAGGTGGACCGAAATCCGCTTTTCGCCGAGGCCGTCACGCTCCAGTTCGGCGTCGGAAGCCTCGGCAACGCGCTGATGGGTGCGTTCACGGCTCTCGACGTCGGGGACCGCCCGCTCGTCTACTTCGGCGAGGTGATCCAGGACGGCCTGTTGGATCTGATAGACGCAGACCGGCTGTCGGGCGCGAGCGCCACGTCGTTGGCGCTGTCGGCCGACGGTCAGGATCGTCTGTTCGCGGACGTGAGTCGGTACGCGGACGGCATCGTCTTGCGTCCCGGGGCGGTCTCGAACGCCGCCGGGCCGATCGAACGGTTCGGGGTCGTCGCAGTGAACAGCGCCGTCGAAGTGGACCTCCACGGCAACGCAAACGCGACGCACATCGGCGGCACCCACGTGCTCAACGGGATCGGCGGGAGCAGCGACTTCGTCCGGAACGCGGGCGTGAGCGTCATCGCGTTACCCGCGACCGCGGCCGGCGGTGACGTCTCGCGGATCGTTCCCCGGACCGCCCACGTCGACCACACCGACCACGACGTCGACGTCGTCGTCACCGAACACGGGGTCGCCGACCTCCGGGGGCTGTCGTTGCGGGAGCGGACGGCGGCACTGACGGAGATCGCCGACCCGGCGTATCGGTCCGAACTGGCGGACCGCCGGGAGCGAGCGGCCGCCGAGCCGGGTGCCGCCCCGATGGGCCACGGGGCGGACACCGACGTGTAGCGGCGTGGTCCGTTACAGCGTTTCGAGGAGAAAGCCCACGGCTTCAGGCGTGTGAGGACGTCAGACGTCGTCCGGGATCGATCGGGGTCGTCGGCATCCCCATTACCGATTCGCTCCGGAAGAGCCGCTCCCGAAAGCTTTCCTTGGTCTCCATCGTCACGTTCGAGAGGGTGCCCCATCGTCACGTTCGAGGGAAACGGATATATCCGCCCGTCCACCAACCGGGGATCGGACATGTCCAACGACACGAACGTTGACGTCGAAGTCGAGGTCGAAGTCGAGGTGGACTCGGACGAGCTGGAGATCGAAGTCGGGAACGAGGAGGAAGTAACCGCGGAACTCGAAACCAGCGGGCTCGAAATCGAGGTCGAGATCGAAACCGAAATCGAACACGTATCCACCGACGAGAAAGCCGAGGATGCGGAGGAGGACGTCGAGGTCGACGAAGCTGGCGAGGCCGATGAAGTCGATGAAAACGACGATTCCGTCGAGGCCGACGAGGCCGGCGAAGCTGAAGACGACGCGTAGTAACCAACTCCTCCCTACT
>CAZIFX010000031.1:0-1344 GCA_964538415.1 uncultured Halobellus sp. | reverse complement strand
GCCGACGAGGCCGGCGAAGCTGAAGACGACGCGTAGTAACCAACTCCTCCCTACTTCGCTCGGTCTTTCGACCTCCGGGAACTGGACGACGAAGCGACGATATCGTGTCTCCCTTGGTCGTATCAACGCGAGGCCGCCGACCATGACCTCACGGAGGGAACCGCGACTATCCTTCGTGCACCCGTTGGGTTCTGCGTGGACGGACACAACTGACCGTCCGGAACTTCTGGCCGGTCGGGAAATCCGGACGGTCACAAAACTTCGCGGAGCTCCGGTCGATGCTCGAAGCCGAGGGGCTGTTTCGTGAGGAGCGCAAGCGACCGCTGCCGGAGTATCCGGGCGCCGTGGGCGTCGTCACCTCGCGATCCGGATCCGCGACTTTCGTGAAGCCGTTCGGAGCCGCGATCCGCGGATCACGATCGCCGTCTGCGGGGCGACGGTGCGGGGGGATGCAGCCGTCCGATCGATCATCAGCGGGATCTCACGACTCGAGCGCGATCCGAACGTCCACGTGATCGTCGTCACGCGCGGCGGCGGCGCCGACGTCCGACCTATGGGCGTTCAACGAGGAACCGGTCGTGCGCGCCATCGCGGACTGTGCGACGCCGATCGTGGTTGCCGTCGGCCACGAGGACGACGAGACGCTCGCCGAACGCGTCGCGGACCGGCGAGCGATGACGCCGACGGAAGCCGGCGTCGCCGTCGCGCCACGGATCGACCGCGTCCGACGGCGGGCGCAGACGGTCGAAGGCCGAATCGAGCTGACGTACGCCGACCTCGTCGAGTCACGACTCGCCGAGTTCGTCCGGCAGGGTATGAATCGATCCCGGCCGGTCGGCCCGGACGAGCCGAACGCGGCGGCTCGGTGGAAGCCCATCGCCACACGGGGCTCGTTGGGGGAAAGTCGCGGACTACCGATGGAATCGTTCGGCTCCCTCAAAATCCTTAACGAAGGATAGGCCCCGCACGGCTTGCTGTATACAGAGCACGAATGGAGCACGGGCTGAAGCTCGATCCCGAGGGGTCAGTACAGGAGCGGGATTTATCGGTCAGAATACTCGTCCAACCGTCGGATCGCCTCGTCAGCCACCACCCAGAGTAATATAAAACCGCTCACGAAAACCAGCGGAAAGAGGGCTGGAATCAGCACAGCGAACAGAGACAGTTGTATCCCGACGCCGATCAACAAGAGGTCTTTCTGCCGTTCTTCAGGGGAGGGCATCGTTTCCATTCCGGCTGGTTGGGGCAATATTCGTTCTGGTTGTCAACAGCTCAAACGATCACTATGCATCTTTCATCGACCGGCTGTTTCAGGCGAGAACATATCTGAAGAATAGGATTTCA
>CAZIFX010000030.1:0-24832 GCA_964538415.1 uncultured Halobellus sp. | reverse complement strand
GGATCGTCATCGGCGTCGGCATTCTGGTCGGCGCGGTCGTCCTGCGTGACCCGCCGACCGGATTCGCCGACGAGGCGCTCGAGCCGACGTCCGAGAACGACGGCGACGGAGAGGAGCTCGATGCGTCGACTCGAGGAGACGGCGGCGTCGTCCACTACACCTGGCGGGAGACCGTCCGAACGTGGCAGTTCTGGGTAATGTACCTCATGTTCTTTTTCGTCGCCGCGGCGGGACTGATGATCACCGCGCGGGTGATCCTCTACGCCGAGGCCCTCTCGCTGACGGCGTTCGTCGCGACGGTCGCGGCGACGCTCCTCCCGCTGGCGTCGGGCGGCGGCCGCCTGATCGTCGGCGGGATCTCCGACCGCTTCCCCCGCGAGCGGGTCATGGCGGCGTCGTTTCTGACGTGCGGGATCGGCACGCTCGCCATCGTCGGCTTCGGCGGCTTGGGGATCGGCGCCGGCTACGTGCTGGCGGTCGCCGTCGCGGTCTTCTTCTGGAGCTCGCAGTTCGCGCTGTTTCCGAGCACCGTCGGCGACTACTACGGGCAGCGTCACTCCTCGTCGAACTACGCGCTGCTCTACTCGGCGAAGATGTGGGGCGGCATCTTCGGCGGCGGGGTCGTCGGCTGGCTGGTCGGCGTGATCGGCTGGGACGCGACCTTCCTCCTCGGCGGCGTGCTCGCGCTGGCCGCCGGCGCGATGGGGCTGTTCTTGCGCCCCCCGGATGGGCGGACGCGAGCCGCCGAATGAGCACGAAGCGGACCCTCCCCGTCGGCGGGATCCGAGCAGTTATTTAGCGGGCGCCGGAGGATGCACCCATGTTCCGAGTACTGCTCGGCATCGATGCCGACGAGGATCGTGCCGCAACGCAGGCGAAACTGGTTGCGTCGCTGCCGGCGGCGGCGGAGGAGGTGACGGCCGTGGTGACGCACGTCTTTCAGGACAATCCGGAGGGCGCGTCCGTCCAGCAGCTCGCGGCGGTCCGAAGGGCGGTCGAGGTCCTCGAGGACGCCGGCGTCGACCACCGGCACCACGAGGCGAGCGGTCAACCCGCCCGCGAGATCATCGCCGCCGCCGACGAGATCGACGCCGACATGATCTGTCTGTCCGGCCGCAAGCGCACCCCGACGGGAAAGGTCGTCTTCGGGAGCGTGACCCAGGAGGTCATCCTCGGGACGGACCGTCCGGTCACGACGGTCCGGCCGTCGAAGTGAGCGGACGACCGTCGAAGCGGGCGGACGACCGTCGAAGCGGGCGGGCGATGGCCCCTCGACCGTCACACGCTCGGCTTCTCCGCCGAGATCTGATCCACACGTCTGGATCGAACGCCGATCGAGTTGGGAATGTTTATACAGCAACGTCCGGTATCGCCGTCCATGTCGATCACGCTGCCCGGGCCGACGCTCGGCGTCGTGGGCGGGGGACAGCTCGGCCGGATGCTCGCGGAGGCGGCCGCGCCGCTCGGCGTCGAGGTGATGGTGTTGGATCCGACGCCGGATCCGCCGGCCGCTCCCGTCGCTCGCGACGCCATCGTCGGCGATTTTGACGACCCCGAGGGACTCGACGAGCTCGCCGCGCGCGTCGATGCGTTGACCTTCGAGATCGAGCTCGCCGACCCCGACCTACTGGCCGAGGCGGCCGCCGAACACGGGATCCCGGTCCACCCGGATCCGGAGACGTTGGCGATGATCCAGGACAAGCTGGGTCAAAAGGAGGCGCTTGCGGACGCGGGGATCCCCGTTCCGGAATTCGTCGGCGTCGCGACCGCCGACGGCCTCGAACGCGTCGTCGAGGAGTTCGGCGGCGTCATGCTCAAGGCACGTGAGGGCGGCTACGACGGCCGCGGCAACGTCCCGGTCGAGGACCCCGTCGAGGCGTCGACGGCGCTCGAGGCGGTCGGCGGCCACGCGATGGCCGAGCGGCTGATCCCCTTCGAGCGCGAACTCGCCGTCATGGGCGTGAAGGGCGCCGACGACGAGACGCGAACCTATCCGGTCACCGAGACGCTCCACCGCGAGGAGATCCTCCGCGAGAGCGTGACGCCGGCGCGCGCCGCGGACCCCGTCGTCGCCGAGGCCGAGGCCGTCGCGCGGGACGTTCTCGATCTGCTCGACGGCCACGGCGTCTACGGGATCGAGCTGTTCGAGACGCCCGACGGCGAGGTGCTCGTCAACGAGATCGCTCCCCGGCCCCACAATTCCGGCCACTGGACGATCGAGGGGGCACGGGCCTCACAGTTCGAGAACCACGTACGCGCGGTCCTCGGCTGGCCGCTCGGATCGACCGAACTCCGGGATCCGGCCGTCACCGCGAACGTCCTCGGCGACGTCGAGGAGTCCCAACCCGCGGCGCTGCGGAACGTGGAATCCGTGCTCGCCGCGGCCGGCGCCGACCTCCACTGGTACGGGAAGGCGGACGTTCGACCGCTGCGGAAGATGGGCCACTTGACCGTGACCGCCGACGGCGACGCGGATCGCGGCGGCGCGAGCGACTCGGAGGACGACGCCGAGGACCGCGAGGCGCTGCTCTCGCACGCCCGGACGCTGCGCGACGGGCTGACCTTCCGGACGTAGCGGGCGGACCGCCCGAAGGCGGAGCGGAAGCGGCCATCGTCACGCCGTCACACGGATGTGTGAGTTTTAAGCCGAGGGACCCCGACCTTCCGTTCATGGGATTCGACGAGATGGACGTCGACACGATATGGAAGAACGGGGAGTTCCTCGACTGGGAGGACGCGACGACGCACGTCCTCACGCACGCGCTCCACTACGGCAGCGGGGTCTTCGAGGGCGTCCGGTGTTACGACACCGAGAAGGGGCCCGCGGTCTTCCGCTGGGAGGAGCATCTCGATCGGCTCTTCGATTCGGCGAAGATGTACGACATGGAGATCGAACACGACCGTGAGGAGATCACGGAGGCGACGCTCGAGCTCCTCCGCCGGCAGGATCTGGAGTCCTGTTACATTCGACCGATCGCCTACTACGGCTACGACTCCCTCGGCGTCTCGCCGCGGGACTGTCCGACGGACCTCGTGCTCGCGGCGTGGCCCTGGGGAACGTACCTCGGCGAGGAAGCCCTCGAGGAGGGTGTCGACGTGATGGTCTCCTCCTGGCGGAAACATTCCTCCTCGCAGATCCCGACCAACGTGAAGACGACCGGACTCTACGTCAACTCGCTGCTCGCCGGCGAGGAGGCCCGACGCAACGGCTACGTCGAGGCGATCGTCCTGAACAAGGAGGGCAACGTCGCGGAGGGGCCCGGCGAGAACGTCTTCATGGTGAACGACGGGGAGATCTACACGACCGGTCCCGCCCAGTCGATCCTCGAGGGGATCACCCGCGACACCGTGATCACGCTGGCTCGCGAGCGCGGCTACACGGTCCACGACGAGGCGATCATCTCGCGCGGACAGCTCTACACCGCCGACGAACTCTTCTTCACCGGCTCCGCCGCGGAGGTGACGCCGATCCGAACCGTCGACGACACCGAGATCGGCGCCGGTACCCGCGGGCCGGTCACCGAGGAGCTCCAGCAGGCCTTCTTCGATCTGGTCGAGCGTCGCACCGACGAGCACGACGACTGGTTCACCT
Source organism: uncultured Halobellus sp. (assembly GCA_964538415.1). Classification (GTDB taxonomy): domain Archaea; phylum Halobacteriota; class Halobacteria; order Halobacteriales; family Haloferacaceae; genus Halorubrum. Next base: position 21,240 of record CAZIFX010000030.1, on the reverse strand, counting down.
ATTTATACTAGCCCGTCGCTTCCGGCGGGAGTTCGTCGTGCGTCTGACGAGGTTTTTATTCGATGCCGCCCGATCGACGCCCGTGAGCGTCGTCGTCGCGGTGAAACCCTCGGCGCGGAAACGCAACGCGAAGGTCGGCCGCCTCGTCTTCGAGGAGGGCTCCCGGCACGCCTTCGAGAGCCGCGCGGTCGCCGAGCGGTGGGCCGACGACCTCTCGACGGGCGACGGCCACGTCTGGATCGCGAGCGCCCATCCGCGCGACGGCGACGACGCCGACTGCTATCTCGTCTCGCGGGCGACGAACGCGAAGCTTGAGGCCGCCTACGACAAGCGCCGCCGTCGCCTCCGCGGCGGCGACCGCGCGGAACAGGAGTCGCTCGGAAGCTCGCCGTGACGCGCCGAGTGCGGTTTGATAAAACTCTAACTTCAGATAATAACTTATAATATATGCCCCCCGTTAGATCACAATACATGGGTGATCAGACGACCCCGGTGACGGTACTGTCCGGCGCGCTCGGCGCCGGCAAGACGACCGTGCTCAACCACGTCCTCTCTGCGGACACGGATCGTGACCTCGCGGTTCTCGTCAACGACATGGGCGAGGTGAACGTCGACGCCGACCTCGTCGCGGAGTCGTCGGACATCGCGAACGAGGAGGAGGAGCTGATAGAGCTGTCGAACGGCTGCATCTGCTGTGAACTCCGTGGAGACCTGCTCGATGCCGTCGGCGAGCTCTCGCGGAGCGGGCAGTTCGACGCCATCATCGTCGAATCCACGGGCGTGGCGGAGCCGCTCCCGGTCGCACAGACGCTGACGCTCGGCTTTGATCAGGCGGACCTCGATCCGACCGAGTTTCACGAGGAGACGGGGCTCGAACCGCTCGACCACTGCCGGCTCGACACGACCGTGACCGTCGTCGACGCCCACCGGTTCACGGAGGCGATGGCGTCCGACGAGCTGCTGGACGACGAGGGGACGGAGAAACACCTCGGCGACCTGCTCGTCGAGCAGATCGAGTTCTGTGACGTCCTGGTGGTGAACAAGTGTGACCTCGTCGACGAGGAGACGCTTGCTGAGGTGGAGGCAACCCTGGAACGGCTCCAGCCGCGCGCGAAGGTGATCCGGACGACCCACGGACGGATCGAGCCGGACGCGATCGTCGAGACCGGTCTGTTCGACTTCGAGGAGGCACGAACCGGCGCAGGGTGGATCCGGGAACTGCAGGAGCCACACGCCTCGGCGGAGGAGGAACACGGCGTCACCTCGTTCGTCCTCGCCGCGGATCGCCCGTTTCACCCGGAACGGTTCGCCGACCTGCTCGACGCGTTCCCGGACGCCGTCGTCCGCGCGAAGGGGCACTTCTGGCTCGCGGGTCGCGAGGAGCACGCGTTGAGCCTGAACGTCGCCGGGCAGTCGATCCGGATCGCCCCCGGCGGCCGCTGGGTCGCCGCGCTCCCGCCGGCGGAGCGCGAGGCGGAACTCGAGGCGTACCCGGACCTCAAGGAGGCCTGGGACGAGGAGTACGGCGACCGGGGCACCCGCCTCGTGCTGATCGGCGTGGAGATGGACCACGACGTACTCCGAGGACGTCTCGAGGACGCCCTCCTCACGGACGCCGAGATGGACGCCGACTGGAGCGCTTTCACCGATCGGTTCCCGACCTTCGAGGACGCGGAGCCGGAAGCTACCGAGCAGGCATCGGCGGAGGATCCGGAGACCGAGGACGACGCAGCCCCGGACGCAACCGACGTAGCCGAGGAGGTCGGCATCGCCGAGTGACCGACGTGTCCGACGCCTCCGACTCCGCCGACCTCGACGACTTCGACCCTGCCGGACTCGACGGCGTCCGGTCGGGAAACGACCCGATCGTCCCGTTGATCCGGCTGGCGATCGTCGAGGAGTACGACCGCGAGCCGGACCAGTGTACCATCTACTCGGTTCGGGACTCCGAGACCATGCACACGACGTGGGTCTCGGCAGCCGAGGGGTCGTACGTCGGCCTCGAGGAGGTCCGATGATCCGCGCGCAACGACCGCATGGAACGCATGAGACCGAGCGAGCGAAGCCGACCGGGCGGCGAAACCCGATGACGGCCCGAACGCGGCCGGAAACGACCCAACGCGAACCACGCCGACCACGAGAACGAACGACATGTCCACGAACTTCCAAACCGCAGTCAGAACGAACGTCGCACGAGAAACGCGGATCGAATGCCTCGACCGTCTCGCCGAGGAGGGAGACGTCGAAAACCTTCGGCTGTTCATCGAGCTCGATGGGACGCCGCCGGGGCTCAGACGCTACGCGCTCGACCGGCTCGTCGGAAAGGGCGCCTCCGCACAGCTCGCCAAGCTCGCGGCCGACCGGGCACTCGAACCGTCCCTCCGCGAGGAGGCGCGCCGCCACGCGTGATCCGGCCCGGCCGGAGGGCCGGCGGTGACACGTAGCAAACGGAAGCCCACCCCTTCAGGGGTTGGAGGATTCAAGACTAGCAGAGACAGAACGTCGACCCTTCAAGCCCCTCATAAAGCCCCTCCGAGAGGTATTTGAGGCCCGTGTCACAGGCGATCGTGACGACGCGCTCGTCCGGGTCGCGTCCGGCGGCGATCCGGCGGGCGGCCGCGACGTTCATCCCCGTGCTCGTCCCGACGAGCAGGCCCTCCTCTGTCGCGATCTCGCGGACGCACTCGACGCCCTCGGCGTTGGGGATCGTGTAGACGCGGTCGTAGAGGTCCGCGTCGACGAGCGGCGGCGATCCGACGATGGCGGTTCCCTGCACGCTGTGTTCGCCGGTCGTGCCGTCGGTGAGGACGGGCGATTCGGCGGGTTCGACGACCGAGACGCGAACGTCCGCGTCGGCCGCTCGCAGCGCACGGGCGGTCCCCATCGCGCAGCCGCCGGTGCCGACGGTCATGACGAACTCGTCGACGCCGGGCCGCTGCTCGAGTATCTCCCGGCCGAGCGCCGCGTAGCCGTCGAGCTGGTCGGAGTTCTCGAACTGGTTCGTGAAGTACGCGCCCTCCTCCTCGGCGATCCGCTCGGCCGCCCCGCGGAGGTCCGCGAAGAGCCCGTCGTGTGGAGCGCCGTTGGGCGTCTCTACCACCTCGACGCGAGCGCCGAGCGCCCGCATCGAGGAGACCTTCTCCTCGGCGACGCAGTCGGCGGTGACGACGGAGAAGGGGTGATCGAGCGCGGCACAGACGAACGCGAGGCTCGAACCCGTGCTGCCGCCCGTGAACTCGACGACCGGCTCGCCGGGGGCGAGGTCGCCGCGTTCGCGTGCGGCCTCGATCATCGCGAGCGCCATGCGGTCCTTCAGGCTGCCGGTCGGGTTGACGCCCTCCCACTTGACGCTCACGTCGGCGCCGTCGGCGGGCGAGAGCGCCGGCAGGTCGATCATCGGCGAGTCGCCGATCGCCGAGAGCGCGCCGACGGTCGCCCGATCCGAGCCCGCGTCGTTGCGTCCGGTCGATGCCAGATCGTCCGACGTTTCCATGGATGTCATCGTGTCTCCGCCCCCAACGCACCGAGGCACCTAAACTCGACGGGAGTTCGACCCACGGTCGAAACCGGGCTCACGGCTCGAACAGCTCCGTCGAACCGTCCTCGGATCCGTCGTTCGAAGCGTCGATCCCCTGACCGTCGTGGCGGTGACGGGTTGCGAGCCCGACGAGGTGGGGTGCCTCGGGCAGGACGAGGTCGAGGAGCGCGGTCTCCACGGCGCTTCGGCTCCCCGGCAGACAGAAGACGGGCGTCCCGGCGACGACCCCGGCGGTCGCCCGCGAGGCCATCGCGCGGTGGCCGATCTCCTCGTAGGAGACGTATCGGAACAGCTCGCCGAAGCCGGGGATCGTCCGCTCGAAGAGCCCCGCACAGGCCGTCGGCGTCACGTCGTCCATCGTCATGCCGGTTCCGCCCGTGGTGATCACGCAGTCGACGTCGTCGCGCCCGGCCAACCGGTCGACCGTGCCGCGGATGGCGGCGAAGTCATCGGAGCGATATTCACGGGCCGTGACGCGCCCCCCGGCCTCGCGGACGAGCGCCGCAGCGGCGTCGCCGCCGGGGTCGTTCTCCGGCCCGCGAGACGTGGAGACCGTGAGTATCCCGACGTAGAGCGGATCGACCACGTCGTGGCCGTCGTCGTCGACGCTGCGTCTCTCGGCGGGCGATCGGAGGGGATCGTTTGCGCGTCCGTCGTCGTTCACAGGCGAACCCTCCGTCCGTCCCGCGCGGGGAATCGGTTCTCGGTCGGCTCCGGGTCCGGGGTCAGCCCGTCGGCCGCGAGCTCGGCGTCGACACAGAGGCAGTCGTCGAGGACGGCCTCGATCCCGCGGCGATCCTCGACGGCGAGCGCGTCGAGGTCGCGGCCGATGACGACGAGCTCCGTCTTGCGGTCGCCGTAGCCCTCGACCCAGTCCGGATCGCGGGCCTCGCGATACCGGTCGCGCAGCGGCGCGTCCATCGAGGCGATCCAGCGACCGGCCACGTCAACGTGAACCTCGCGTCCGGCGAGCGAGAGGGTGAGCGCGTGGTCGGGGCGGCCGGCGACGTGGACCCACCCTTTCGCCCGCACCGGCTCCGCCGGCGGGTCCGCGAACAGCGCCGCGAGCCGCTCCGGATGGAACGGACGGCGACGCTCGTAGACGAGCGAGTCGACGCCGTACTCCTCGGGCGGGTGAACGTGGTCGTGGCCGTCCGCATGCTCGTGGTCGTGGCCGTCCGCATGTTCGTGATCGTTGCCGCCCGAATCCTCGTGGCCGTCCGCACGCTCGTCGGCCGAGTGGCGTCCGAGTGCGCGCTTCCATCCCGCCGCGTTCGCGACGGTGTCGAGCTCGAACCGACCCGCATCGAACAGCTCGTCGGGATCGACCCGCCCGAACGTCGTCTCGAGGATCCGAGCGCCGGGCCGGAGCGTCCGGATCGTCGCGACGGCGGCGTCAAGCTCCTCGTCATCGACGAGGTCCGTCTTGTTCACGATGACGGTGTCACAGAACTCCACCCCCTCGACCACCAGGTCGGTGAGGGGCCGCGGCTCGTCCGTCCCGCGGCCGGTTCCGGTCGCGACGGACTTCGAGGTCGCTCGTACCGCGTTCAGGTCCGTGGTCGCACGGCCCACAGCGTCCCGCACGCGGTCCGAGTCGGTGCCGAACGCATCGGCGACGACGGCGGCGTCGACGACCGTCGCCACGCTTTCGACGGTGTAGAACCCGGAAGCGTGCCCTCGAAGGAACGGCCGGACGACCGGCGCCGGCTCGGAGACGCCGGAGGGCTCGACGAGGAGGTGATCGAATGACTCCTCGAACGCCAGATCGATGAGCGCGGACTCGAACTCGCCGCCCATCCCACAGCAGATGCAGCCGTTCGACAGCTCGACGACCTCGCGGTCGCCCTCGACGCGCCGCTCGACGAGCTCGGCGTCGACGTTCATCTCGCCCACGTCGTTGACGAGGACGGCGACCTCGCGGCCGTGGTCGGCCGACAACAGGTGATTCATCGTCGTAGTCTTGCCGGCACCGAGCGCGCCCGAGAGGACGGTGACCGGCGTCGTTCCGATGGCCGAGCGGTCGCTCACTTCGGCGTTTCGGGTCGTTCCGTCGGCGTCCCGAGAGTCGACATCCCGAGAGTCGGCGTCGACCATGGCTCAGTCGTCCGCCAGCGCCAGCTCCCGCTGCCCCTCGACGCCGAACGGGTCTGGGTAGTCGCTCCAGTCGTCGTCCATCTCCGCGTCGGTGAGCAGGCAATCGGACAGCCACTCGTCGAGGACGGCCGGGTCGTAATCCCGGCCGATGAAGACGAGCTGGCAGCCGCGGTCGCCGTACTGCTCGTCCCACTCCTCCTCGAGGCCGGGCATCGCCCGGAAGTACCGTTCCTGCTGTCGGGGCGGGAGCGTGGCGATCCACTTGCCCTTCGGGCCGGCACGAACTGAGCTGCCGGCCTTGTCGACGCCCATGGCGACGTCCTCGCGGCCGGCCGACCAGAAAAAGCCCTTCGCGCGAATGAGCGCGGACGGCAGACCCTCGAGGAACTCCTGGAATCGCTCCGGGTGGACCGGTCTATCGGCCTCAAAGACGAACGACTCGACGCCGTGCTCCTCGCTCGGGTCGTGGTGGTGTTCGTGCTGGAGCTCGTGTTTCCAGCCGGCGGAGTTCTTCGCCGCCTCGAAGTCGAACCGGCCGGTGTTCAGGATCGTCGACGGATCGATCTCGCCGAACTCCGTGCGGACGATCGCCGCGCGCGGCTGGAGCGTCTCGAGGACGGCCTCGATCGCGTCGAGCTCGTCGTCCGGGACGAGATCACACTTGTTCAAAAGGAGGACGTCACAGAACTCGATCTGGTCCATGACGACCTCTTCGGGGACGCGGTCGGTGCCACCGTGGGCGTCCTCATCGGCGAGGGCGGCCCCGGAGTCGAACCCCTCGTACATCGCGCGGGCGTCGACGACGGAGACCGTCGTGTCGAGGCGGTAGTCCTCCGTCGGGTCGTAGTCCGCGTCATCGATGCCGAGCGTGAACGTCTGTGCGACCGGGATCGGCTCGGATATCCCCGAGGACTCGATGAGCAGGTAGTCGAACTCGCGACGCTCCGCGAGCGCGCCGACCGCCTCAAGCATGTCGCCGCGAAGCCGACAACAGATGCAGCCGTTCGACATCTCGATGATCTCCTCGTCGGCCTGCGAGAGCTCCGAGCGGTTCTCGACGAGCTCGGCGTCGACGTTCACCTCGCCCATGTCGTTGACGAGGACGGCGACCTCGTGGCCGTGGTCGGCCGTCAATACGTGGTTCAGCGTGGTGGTCTTCCCCGCCCCGAGCGCGCCGGACAGCACCGTCACCGGGATCGTGTCGGTCATGCGATCGTAATTATGAATCCAGAGACTTAAATTGCTATTATTTAGCTACTCTGATTTTCTTAATAACAACATATAAGCCCGGGCGGACCGCGTCTCCGGTCATGCCGGTCGTCAGCGTCTCCATGCCCGAGGGATTGCTCGAACGTCTCGACGAGTTCATCGAGGATCACGGATACAGCGGTCGTAGCGAGGCGGTTCGGGAAGGTGCCCGGGGACTGCTCACGGAGGTCGACGGGGAGGCAAACGCCGACGAGGAGGTCGTTTGCGTCGTCTCGACGATGTTCGACCACGGGACGGACGTCGAGACGCGGCTCTCCGAGATCCGTCACGAGCACGAGGACCTCGTGAGCTCGAACGTCCACGGCCACGCGTGTGAGGCCTGCCTCGAGCTGTACGTCGTCGAAGGCACGGTGGGCGAGATCGGCTCGTTCGTCGCGCGGATCCGGACCGTCAACGGGGTCCAGACCGTCGAACACTCCTTTTTGACGCCCGACCCGTACGTCGTGCAGGAAGCGAACGCCGATTGAGACGGACGGGGTTCACAACGAATCGATGGCGATTTAATACTTTGTATCAGTTTCGTTGGCCATTTAATAACAACCAGTTATATACCTAGGTGACTGAGTTAATAGTACGATGACGCACAACTGCACCTCGTGTGACGCAACGTTCCAGTCGGTCGCCGCGCTCACCCAGCACCTTCCCCTGCACCACGACGTCTGTGCGGTCTGTAACGAAGCCTTCGACGGCCTCGAAGCGCTCCGCGAACACGTCCACAGCTCGCACTAAGCGGCCGCGAGCGACGATCCGAGTCGACCGGTCGATCTTTTAGAAGAACGGGAGCACGGAGTGACGCGGCAACCCACCGCCCCGCTACAGCTCCGCCGCATCGAGCACGGAGTGTGGCACGTTGCTCTCGCGGAGCCGCGTCGTGTGCCGCGGCACGTCGTCGGCGACGGCGACGAGCAGGACGTCGAGCCCGCGAAGCGCGGCCTCCGCGACGGCTTCGGACGTGCCGAACCGGACGTCCGGGTATAGCTCCGCCCCGCGCACGAGCGCGTACGCCTCCGTGCCGGCGGCCGCGAGCAGTCCATCCTCCGGAACGCGCTCGCGGATCGCCGCCGGCGACGGCGGCGCGTCCTCCGTCACCGGTGGCACGGGCAACACGGTGACCTGGCCCGTCTCGTAGTCGACGACGCCCTCGAAGTCGGTGACGCCGACCGCCTCGCCGGCCGCGCCGCTCGTGACCGCGACCGCGGTCGCCGCGCCGCCGGTCGGGTCCGCGTGGAGGACGCCGTCGCGCATCACCAATCCGACCTCGTCGCCCTCGGCGATCGGCCCGGCCGCGACGGCCGCGTCGACCTCGACGCTTCCGAGGACGTCCGAACTCACCCGATCGAGGTACGTCTCCAGCGAGTCGGTTCGGGAGATGAGCCAGTCGACGCCCTCCTTCGTCACCTCGTAGCGGCCGCGACCCCCCTTGTCGACGTAGCCGGCCTCCACGAGGTCACGAACGTAGTCGCTGACCGCCTGCGAGGTGATCCCGATGGCCGCGGCGATCTCGCTCTGGCTCACCGCCGGCTGGCGGGCCGCGATCTCCACGAGCACCTGATACCGCGTCGCATCCCGCTTGCTGCCGAGGACGGCCGGCGGCCCCTCGCTTTCGGATCCACCCATCGTCCGCGGTTCGTCCCCACCGCACAAAACGGTGTTGTCGTCTCACGTCCCTCGTTGTGTAATTAACCGGTCACGGACGTGGAGGGCAACCGCGGTTGTCGACGTGACGTCGACCGCGAGGCGCGGTGCCCCCGCCACGACTGCAACACTCATTTGTGGGCGTCGAGAAGGGACGGCATGGTCGACGTCACCCTCGCGGACCGCGACCGGCTGGCGAGGACGCCGGCGCACGCGCTCGCGCTCGACTGTCTCCTCGCCGGGATCGAAGCCGCCCACCCGCGAGCGCTCGTCGAGGAAACCATCGCCGTGACTGACGGCACGCTCTCCGTCCGCGCCGTCGACGGAACGCGCGCCGAGTACGACCTCGACGCGTACGACCGGGTCGTGCTCGTCGGCGGCGGCAACGCGGCCGGCACGCTGGCGGCCGCGCTGGAGGACGCCCTTGGCGAGCACCTTGACGCGGGCGTCGTCGTGACCGACGCGCCCGTGGAGGCTCGGCGGATCGAGATGCTCCGAGGGGACCACCCGACGCCGAGCGAACGCGGGAGGGAGCACACGCGACGCGTGCTCGAAACCGCCGAGGCGGCGGGCCCGAACGACCTCGTGATCGCGGGAATGACCGGCGGCGGAAGCGCCCTGCTCGCGGCACCCGTCGAGGACCTCTCGCTCGTGGACCTCCGGATCGTCACCGACCGCCTGCTCGCCTCCGGCGCGACCATCGCCGAGATCAACGCCGTCCGCAAGCACTGTTCGGCGATCAAGGGCGGCGGCCTCGCGCGTGCCGCGGCGCCCGCGACGGTGGTGGCGCTGGTCGTCAGCGACGTCGTCGGCGACGACCTCGACGTGATCGCGAGCGGGCCGACCGTCGCCGACCCCTCGACGTACGCGGACGCGCTCGACGTCCTGAATCGGCACGACGTCACGGTGCCCGACGCGGTCCGCTCGCACCTGCAGGCCGGACGCGACGGCGACCGGCCGGAGACGCCGACCGCGGACGACCCGATCCTCGGACGCGTTCACGCCCACGTGATCGGCAACGGCCGAACCGCCCTGCGGGCCGCCCGCGACGTCGCAGCCGATGCCGGCTCCCGGGCGGCGATCCTCGCCGCGGACGTCGAGGGCGAGGCCCGCGACGCCGCGTTGACGCACGTCGCGGTCGCAGCGGAGTGTCGCCGCGCCGAGGGCGTCGCCGACCCGCCGGCCGTGCTGTGCTCGGGCGGCGAGACGACGGTGACGCTCGGGCCGGATCCCGGCGCCGGCGGGCCGAACCAGGAGTTCGCGACGGCGTGTTCGCTCGCGCTCGACGAGGCGGGGATCGTCGTCGGCAGCGTCGACACCGACGGGAGCGACGGAGCGACGGACGCCGCGGGCGCGCTCGTTGACGCGGAGACCCTAGAGGCGACCGCCGCCCACGACGCGCTCGATCGCAACGACGTCACCCCGCTTTTAGCTCGCGCCGACGCGCTCGTCCGGACGGGTCCGACGGGGACCAACGTCAACGACCTTCGCGTGATGGTGATCACGGAGCCGTGAGGTCGCGGGACGCCACGGGACGTCCCGCGGGAGCCCGTGACTACTCCTCGGACAGCGAGAGCGAGGCGAGAAGCGCCTCCAGTTGGACCTGCTCGTTGGCCCCCTCGGCGATCCGGTAGTCGATCTCCCCGACGCGCTCCATCAGCCGAACCGCGTCGCGCTCGGACAGGTCGAACTCCCAGACGGAGCGGTGGATCTGGTCGATGACGTCGCCGCCGGCCATGCCCGTCTCGGTCAGAAGCGAGTCGAGCGTCGCGCGTGCCTTCGCGAAGTCGCCCTCGAGCGCGTCCGTCACCATCGCCTCGATCTCCTCGGGACGGGCGGTTGCCGTGATCGCGTAGACCGCCTCCTCGTCGACCACGTCGCCCGTCGTCGCCGCCGCCTGCAATGAGTTGATCGCGCGGCGCATGTCGCCGGCGGCCGCGTAGACGAGCGCGTCGACGCCCTCCTCCGTGACCTCGATGCCTTCGGCGACCGCGATCTCACGAACCTGTCCCGCCACCGCCTCGTCCGACAGCGGCGAGAACCGAAAGACCGCACACCGCGACTGGATCGGGTCGATGATCTTCGAGGAGTAGTTACACGAGAGGATGAAGCGGGTGTTGTCGGAGAACTGCTCCATCGTCCGGCGAAGCGCTGACTGGGCGTCGTCGGTGTTGTGGGTTAATATCCCGTTGGCAAGCACGAAGTTGGGAGTATCCTCCATGGTAATGTTGTACGCCTTGCCACGATGGCTGTACTCGATGCTGTCGATCGTGATCGTCTGAACGTTCCGTACACCGCCGTCCGAGATGACTGCCGGTTCGTACCCGTACTCAATGCCTGCCTTCTGCAGCGCCTTCGCGACATCGTACTCCCAGTCGGAGCGAACCAGGTGTCCGAGTTCGTCGCTGTGTCTGATGTTGCCAACGGTCGGTTCGTGACCTTTCAGCGCCTCGGATACGTTCTGTGCGACTTCCGGATCGCGCATCGGGTTATTATCCTCGGTGATGTCGCAGACTGGGTAGTCACAGTTCTCGACGATTTTATCAATGACTGCTTGTCTCTCGTCCTCGTCTAGGCTCGCCCACCACTCGGCCGCGGCCGTTCCGATGTCGTCTTTCACTTCCTCGGGATCGGCATCGACCACCCGCTCTTCCCACGATGTCCCCGACCGCATTTCACTGAGCGTCTCACGGAGCTGTTCGACCGTCACTTCGTCCATCTCCATGACGTGGACCCCGTGGAACTTCCCACCGTGGTTCGGGTTGTTACGTCCGGCAAACCGACCGTCTGAGGGTTTCTCGACGATCCTTTCCCGTCGTTCATCGGATAATTCGGTCCCGTGCATCGGGTTCCCCTCTCCGCGCATCTCCCGGCTGTGCCCTTCGTTTTTACACTCCATGGAACAGAAGCGTCCCGTCGTCCACGAGTCACAGATCTCGCACTGAGACACGCCGATTTCGTTTTTGAAATCAGCGATTTCGTCTCCCGGTGCTAATTCCCGGAGTTCCTTCTCCACGAGTCTCTCGCCTTCATCAACCACAAAGAATGGATGGGTCGGGCTCGCGATCGTAGTTCGTCCGTCCTCCAGTTCCAGTTCAAGGAAGTCTGCAATGCCGGAATCGACGAGCTTCCCCTTGTCGGACTGTATCTCATTGGTTTCGAAATCGACTGACGGAATCGGTTCGCCGTCCGTACTCACTTCCTCGATTGGCTTCACTTCGGGTTTTGACGGGTACCCCGTGACGACTTCAGTTCCCGGTGGAACACATAACGAGTCGGCCTCATCAAGAAACACGATCCGGAAGTCGCCGCCGAACGACGACCGTGCGAAACCCTTGATCCGGTCGCGGACGACGTCGATCCCGCGCTGGTCGGAGGCGTTGAGTTCGAGGAAGTTGCCGCGCCAGTCGTCGCCGTAGATCTCGCGGGCGATGGCCGTGGCCGCGGTTGTTTTTCCTACTCCCGCCTGTCCTGAAAACAAGAGGTGCGGCACGTCGTCTTGCTCGATGTAGCTGGAGAGCCGCTCGACGATCTCCTCCTGTCCGTGGATCTCCTCGAGCGTCTGTGGCCGGTACTTCTCGATCCAGATCTCCCGGCCGGTGGCGCTCGCGGCCGCCGGCTTCTCGCCCTCGCTCATATGAATGGGAGGGGACGGCGGGGTGATAAACGCCCCGAGAGCGCGCCCGACCGAACGACCCGGGCGGGCGAGGCGGGCGATCGCATCGGGTTTCAGTCGATCGTTTCTCGCGTGCGGCGTAGTCAGTCGCTCGCCTCGATCGGGTCCATCTCGGCTCGCGTCGCGCGGGCGAGCGCCTCGACGCCGCGCTCGATCGCGTCGGGACCCGCCTCGCTGAACGAGAGCCGGGCGTGCCGCCCGCCGCGGTCGTCGGGGTAAAAGAAGGAGCCGGGCAGGTAGGTGACGCCTTCCTCGACCGCGTCCTCGAGCATCGCCTCGGCGTCGACGCCCTCGGGGAAGGTAAGCCAGAGGAAGAAGCCGCCGGCGGGCTCGCTCCACGTCGTCCCGGCGGGCATGTGCTCCGCCAACGCCGCGAGCATCCGGTCCCGGCGGGGTTCATACCCTGCACGCAGCTCCTCGACGGCCTCGTCGAGCCGGCCGTTCTCGCAGTAGCGACCGATGACGCCCCGCGTGAACCGGTTCTCGCCGCCGGCGTCCACGCGGGCGAACTGCTCGATCAGGGGTTCGTCGGCGATGATCCAGCCGGTTCGCACGCCGGGAGCGATCGTCTTCGAGAAGGTGTCGACGCGGATCACGCGGCCGTCAGCGTCGAACGTCCGGATCGGCGGCGGCTCCGAGCCGTCGTAGCGCAGCCGGCCGTACGGGTCGTCCTCGAGGATAACGAAGTCGTACTCGACGGCCAACTCCACGAGTCGCTCGCGGCGGTCACGCGAGAGCGTCACGCCCGTCGGGTTCTGAAAGTTCGGAATGGTGTACAGCAGCTTCGGCAGCGGCTCATTGGCGGCCGCTCGCGATTTCAACGTCTCGGCGAGCGCGTCGACGTCGAGCCCGTCCTCGTCCATCTCGACGCCGGCGACGTCGACGCCGTAGTTCCGAAAGAGACGCAGCGCGCCCATGAAGGTCGGCGACTCGGCGATCACGAGGTCGTCGCGGTCGAGGAACGTCTGACACACCGTGTCGATCGCGTGGGTCGCGCCGTTGGTCACGTGGACCTCGTCGGCGGTGCAGTCGATCCCGCGATCGCGGGCGCGGTCGGCGATCACCGCGGGGAGGTCGTCGGCGTAGCCCTGACCGGCATACTGGAGGGCGGTCTCGGGCTCGGCCTCGAAGAGAGCCTCGACCGCGTCGTGCAGTTCCTCGAGCGGAAAGGAGTCCGGATAGGGAAAGCCGAACGCGAGCTGGACCGTACCGGGGTGGAGCAGCGACCGCCACGCGCCGTACCCCTCGTCGGTCATCGTCTCCCGAACGGTGGTCGAGAGGAGGTGCTCGACGCCGGCTGAATCGTCGTCCTCGGTCATTGGATCCGGTATGGTGGTTCGAACGACAAAGCTGCGTCCGTTGGCGACTCTCTTGCCGGATCTTCAGCCGAACCCGGACGAACGCTCTACGTGCGTTTCACGATGTTGCGCCGGAGCGCGACGATCCGGGTGTGAAGGCGGTCGGACGCCAAGACGACCGGACACGAAGGGGATCGAACGCCAAGACGGCCGGATGAAAACGAACGCATACGAAACGGACGGGGCGAGGGGCGCCAAAACGGATGGATGAGGGGCGCCAAAACAGATGGATGAGGGGCGCCAAAACGGATGGATGAGGGGCGCCAAAACGGACGGGGGAGGGACGCGACGGAGCTACTCGAACTCCTCGATCAGCGCGGGGACGACGTCGAAGAGGTCGCCGACGATCCCGTAGTCGGCGACGTCGAAGATCGGCGCGTTCGGGTCGGTGTTGATCGCGATGATCGTCTCCGAGCCCTTCATGCCGGCGACGTGTTGGACCGCTCCGGAGATGCCGACGGCGAGGTAGACGTCCGGCGTGACGACCTTTCCGGACTGGCCGACCTGCCGATTCTTCGGCAGCCAGCCGTTGTCGACGATCGGTCGGGAGGCCGACAGTGTCGCGCCGAGCGCCTCCGCGAGACCCTCGAGAAGCTCGAGGTTCTCCTCGTCCTCGATGCCGCGGCCGACGGAGACGAGCACGTCGGCGTCGGCGATGTCGACGTCGCCGCCGGCCACCTCCTCGAAGCCCGTCACGCGAGCGCCGGACTCGGGGAGGTCGACATCGACCGTCTCGACCGTCGCGTCGCCGACGCCCTCCGCGCCCGGCCACTCCCCTTCGCGGATCGTGAGCGCGAAGCGGTCGCCGGCGACGTCGACCGTCGTCTCGACTTTCGAGCCGTACATCTCGCGGGTGACCGTCAGCCCGTCGTCGACTGCGAACCCGACCGCGTCGGTGACGAGCGGGAGGTCGAGGCTCTCGGCGACCGCGGGCGTGTAATCGAGTCCGTTGACGGAGTTCGGCGTTACCACGGCGTCCGCTCCGGTGTTCGCGAGCAGCGTCTCGATGGCCGCCTGGTAGACGTTGTGGTCGAACTCCTCGCCGTTCGTGACGGCGTGGATCGCGTCGACCCCGTTGCGGTTCAGGTCCTCGGCGAACCGGTCGACGTCGCCGGCGATGACCGCGAGGTGCAGGTCGCCGCCGAGCGCGTCCGCCAGCTCTCGGCCCGCGGTGATAACCTCGTAGGAGACCTCCCGCAGCCCCCCACGGCGGTGTTCGGCGACGGCGAGCACGTCGCTCATGACGCGCCCACCCCCTTCTCGCGAAGGACCTCGGCAAGGCGGGCGGCGGCCTCCCCGGCGTCACCCTCGATGAGCTCCGCGTCGGACTCGCTTTCGGGCTCGTACATCGACGTCAGCGTCAGCGCGCTCTCGACGTCCGCGGCCGTCAGTCCGAGGTCGTCGAGGTCCGTCGCCGCGATCTCCTTTCGCTGGGCCTGCCGGATCCCGCGGAGGCTCGCGTAGCGGGGCTCATTGAGGCCGGTCTGGACCGTGAGCACGGCCGGAAGGTCGACCTCGGTCAGCTCCTCGACGCCGCCCTCGAGCTCGCGGTGGACGTTCGCGACGGTCGCGTCCGCGTCGATCTCGAGGTCGTTGACGACCGCGGCGTGTTCGAAGCCGATCCGGTCGGCGAGCGCGACGCCGGTCGCGCCGAAGGCGTCGTCGGACGCCTGCACGCCCGAGAGCACCAGATCGGGCGCCTCCTCGTCGACGACTGCCTCGAGGACCTCGACTTTCGAGGCGACGTCGGCGAACCCCTCCTCGAAGGCGTCGTCCCAGACGCGCACCGCCCGGTCGACGCCCTTCGCGAGCGCCATCCGGATCGTCTCCTCGGCACGTTCGGGGCCGATGGTGACAGAGACGACCTCGTCCGCGATGCCGGCCTCCGCGAGCTGGACGGCCGCCTCCACGGCGTAGTCGTCCCACTCGTTGAGGTCGTACTCGAGGTCGCTCTCTGCGATCTCGGTTCCCTCGATCGTGAAGTCGTCGCCGACCTCGGCGATCTCCTTGACGGTTACGAGAACTTTCATGATCGACATTCCGGCGGTCGGGATGTAAGGGTTTTCGGAACGCCCCGCCGGTGGCCGGTCGTTTCGTCGTCCTCACACGAGCACGTGGTCGCGACGACGTCACCCCGTGCCGTCGTCAGCGTCAGTCCGTACCGTCATCAATTCGTGCCGTCGGCGGCGCCGGCGTCCTTCCCGGAGCTCGAGGCATCGTCCGTCCCGTCCGGCAGCGAGATGAGGTTCTCCCGGCCGAGCCGGAGCTTCTCCACGTCGCCCTCGTCGGCCATGCGCGAGAGCAGCTGTGAGACCTTCGCGTCCGACCAGCCGGTCTCGGAGACGATGTCCGCCTGTCGCATTCGCCCGCCGTTCCGTTCCAACAGCCGCTCGACGCGCTCCTCGTCGGACAGCAGCGAGAGGTCCTCCTCGGCGTCGTCCGTCGCTTTTGACGCGTCGCCGACTGCGGCCACGTCGCCACCCTCGCCGTTCGTCCCGGCTGCACCGGCCGGCGTGGAGCGGTCGCCGTCGGCGGGAGCGTCGTCCGCGCCCGATCCGAATCGACGGTACCCCAACAGGCCGCCGGCGATGAGGAGCGCGGCGGCCACGATGGCGCCCGCGAGCATGGCCCACGGCGGGGCGCTCGCCGCGCCCGTCGGCGAGTAGACGACGGCGACCCGCTCGTCCTCGTCGAACGCGCGCGGCCCGTCGATGATCACGGCGTTGTCGCGCAGCGGGACGGTGGCGCCGGGCGTCCCGGAGACCGTGTAGCCGTTCGGCGTCGTGACCTCGATCGACTGTCCCTCCTCGAGCGACCGGAGCCAGGTCCCGTTCGTCGGCGTCGTGAGCGCGTCGCCCAACACGAGGTTCTCGCCGTCCTCCTCGAGGAACGCCGTCCAGGTGAACGTCAGCCGGATTTCCCCGAGGGCGACCGCGTCGTCGGAGACGTCCATCCCGTCGACCGCGCCCGGATCGTCGTGGATCGTCGCCGTTCGCTCGGGATCCTCGATCCGCATCTCCCGGTCCGCGTTCTCGCTCGCTCCCGACGCGAAGTTCTCGAACAGCGTCACGCTCGGACCGATCTCGCCGGCGAGGAACCGATCGCTGACCGTCTCGAAGGCGGCCGTCTCGTCCGCGTCGGTGAGCTCGTACCGCACGGTCACCGTCCAGTGGGCGTCACGGTTCGGATCGAGGTCGACACGCATGTCCGTCCGTGCATCCGGGGCGAACTCGACGGAGCGAACGTCGGAATCGGAACTCAAGGCGGGGACAACGGTCGATTCAGCCGTTGGAGCGGGTGAGGCGGTCGCGTCGCTCACAGCAGCGCCACCCGCAGCCAGGGTGACGACGAGGAACGCGACGAGGAGGAGGGCGAAACGCCGCATGTAAAGGCCCCTCTCGGTCGCCCGGCAAAACGCTTTCCATAGATCGCGGTCGACGAGGGGCGGACGGAAGGGCCGATCCCGTGACGAGGGCCGGCGAACGCCCGCGATCGGCGGCAACCATCCACGATCGGCGGCGGAAACCCGCGATCGACGACGAACGTCAACGGTCGCGGGGGGGTCGCTCACGGTCGGTGCAGGTAGGGAGGTTTTTTGAGAGGCGGACACGGAGGAAGTGACGATGAGATCCCTCCCCGTGATCGTCGCCCTGCTGATGGTAGTTGCGCCGATCGCCGGCGCAGTCGCCCCCGCCGGAGCGGCGGGGCCGGCTCCCGCGGTCGACGACGCGTCGGACGAACCGATCGCCGCGCAGACAGGCGGGGATGACGGCATCGACGATGGAGAAAGCGACGGCGAAAACGGGGGGAACGACGGGGATGGCGACACGATCGAGCCGGCGGAAGCGGAGGAAGCCGAACTCACCTTCCGCGTTCTGTCGACGCCGCCGGACGCGGATCCGCGGACCGGCACCACGGTCCACGGCGCGAATCTCGGCACGTCGCTCGGATTGGACGTGGCCGACGTCGACGCCGCGCTGGAGACGGAGGCGGTGGTTCGCGGGATCGAGAACGCGGACACGAGTGCGGACCGACAGCGCCGCATCCTCGCCGCCGTCAATCAGGTCGAACAGGACGAGGTGAGCCTCCATAGCCGACAGCTGGCTGCGATCAACGCGCACGCGGTCGGCGAGATCTCCGACCGGGAGCTGCTCGACGAGCTGGTGACCATCGCGGCGGTCGCCGACGAGTACGACGAGCGGCTCGACGCCCTCGACGATCTGGCCGCCGAGACCGAGGGGTTTAGCTCCCCGAGTCGGCTCGACGAGCTACAGGTCCAGCTTCAGGTGTACGAGGGACCGGTCCGTGCCGAGGCGCTCGCGGCGGTCCGCGGGGAGACGGGTGGCAGCGACCTCCACGTCGAGACGAGCGAGAGAGCGGTCGTCCTTGCGACGATCGACGAGGCGAACGATCAGTACGTCCGGGAAGTCGTCCGTGACGACCGCTGGGACCGCGGCGGCGGATCCCTCACGAGCGAGGAGGCGATCAACGCGACGGCAGCCGCCTATCCGGAGACGGCGGCGCTCAGGGAGGCTGACGCCTTCGGCGCGGGGGCGGTCCACCGCGTCACCATCGCCCACGAGTTCGGCGAGCTGCGGACCTTCGTCAGCGGCGGCACCGACCAGGTGTTCATCGAGTACCAGCGGGTCGACCTCGAGACGTTCCCCGACTTCGAGTCCAGCAGCACGACGGGGGACGGCTTCAACGTGACCGTCGATAGAAGCTATCCCGGCGGGCCCGTGGCCGTCTCCGTGACCGACGCGGACGACGGCACCCCGATCGAGGGCGTGACGGTGACGAAGAGCGTCGGCGGCGGCGACAGCGAGACGGTCGGGACGACCGACGGCGACGGGGCGA
Source organism: uncultured Halobellus sp. (assembly GCA_964538415.1). Taxonomy (GTDB): domain Archaea; phylum Halobacteriota; class Halobacteria; order Halobacteriales; family Haloferacaceae; genus Halorubrum. The sequence goes on along the minus strand of CAZIFX010000030.1, from coordinate 2,810 downwards.
TCCGAACGCTCTCACCCGCCGAACCCTACCGGATCACCGTCGTCGACGAGCCGCAAGTCGCCGTCCTCGACGGCATCACGCCGACGGAGACGCCACGGGTCGTCGACGACGAGCCATCGGACGACGGCGGGACCGGGTGACTCCTTTTATCTGATGACGACGCACCTCGTCGCGTGAACGGCGACGGCCCGATCCGGAACGGTCGACGACGGAAGCGGAGCGACCACGGCATCGCGCCGATCGGGGTCGTGCTCCTCGTCACCGTCGCGGTCGTGCTCGCGGGAACGGTCGCCACGATGGCGCTGGGTGCGGGGGCCGCGCTGTCGGACGGATCGACGCCGACGGCCATGATGGACGCGACGGCGGAAGGGGATCGGTTGACGCTGACGCATCACGCCGGCGATCGGATCGACGTCCGGAACCTCGATGTGCGGATCCGCGTCGACGGCGAGCCGCTCGTGAACCAGCCGCCGGTTCCGTTCTTCTCCGCGACGGGGTTCCGGCCGGGACCGACCGGTCCGTTCAACGCCGCCAGCGACGACGAGTGGACCGCCGGCGAGTCCGCGTCGCTGGCGGTCGCGAGCACGAACGGACCCGCGTTCCGTCCCGGGCGAACGGTCGAGGTGCGACTGATCGTCGACGGACGGACGATCACGACGCTCGAGACCGTCGTAGAGGACGGCTGAGCCCGGTAACGGACGGCGGCAGAGAGCAATGAACGGCGGCGGATGGCGACCGGCGGCGGCAGGGAGCAAGAACGCCGGCAGAGGGCGGCGGATCGAACCGATCGAGGGCGGCGAAGTTCGACTCGGCTACTCCTCAGGGACCTGCGCGACGGTGGTGATCGCCCGCGGGCTACGAGGGGTGGCCCGCTGGATGTGGTGTTCGAACTCCTCGTAGCCGGCCTCGGTGAACATTCGGTCGGCCTCCTCCTCGTCATAAAAGAGCATGATCGCGTCGGCGACGCGCTGGAGCACGCGGTTGTGCGGATAGTCCGGACCGACGACGAGCACCTGGCCGCCGGGCTTCGCGACCCGTCGGATCTCCGAGAGCCCGGCAACGGGGTCCGGCCAATACTCGATCGAGCCGGATGACCAGACGACGTCGAAGGTGTCGTTCTTGAAGGGGAGCCGCTCGGCGTCCCCGCGGTAGAATTTCACACGGTCGTGTTTGCCGAACTTCTCGAACGCCTTCTCCATCTGGTGGACGCTCTGATCGAGACCGTGAACGTCGTCGGCGTGTTCGAGCAGTCCCTCTGTGCCGAAGCCGGTTCCACAGCCCACGTCGAGCACTGTATCGTTCTCGCCGAACTCCAGCCAGGAGAGCGCCTCCGACCGCATCTCCTCGGTCCAGTTGAACCGATTCACCCGGTCGTACACCTTCGAGAGGTACTTGTAGAAGAGCCGGGCGTTCGACTTGTCCTCGAGGATCCCCATTTGCATCCCGTTAGGCCGCCCGCCAAATAACGACACGGATCCGTCCACGGCGGAAACACGGAGCCGTCTCCAACGGAAACACGGAGCCGCCCGGAGGGCGGTGGACTGACGCTGCGTTACGGTTCCGTTCCTGTCGGTGGATGAGTGGTTCAGTTAAAAATCGCAGGTGTCGTTTTCGTCGTACTCGACGAGCGCGTCTCGAGATTACAGTCGGACGACGTTCGCCGCGCGGGGTCCCTTCGGCGAGGACTCGATGTCGAACTCTACCTCGGTGCCTTCCGCCAGGTCCTCGCCGCCGACGTCCTCCATGTGGAAGAACACGTCCTCGTCGTCGTCGAGGTCGCCGTCGTCAGTCGAGATGAAACCGTAGCCGCCAGTGTCGTTGAAGAAATCAACCTTACCTTTCGCCATGACGTACGAATACGGGCCCCGCCGACGCTTAACGCTTCCGAGCGTCGCGGTACCACGGCTCCCGTTCCCGTCAGGCGCGGCGGCGTTAGTCGCTGCGGGCGCGCATCGTTTCGAACGGGGGTCGAGGCAGATGCGACGGCCGATCCGCCCTTTTAACCCGCCGGCGAGCCGATCGGCGGGCATGCAACCGACGACGACCGGCCGGTTCCGCGTCCACGACCGACGGCGACGTCCGGATCTCGAGGATCCGGCGGACGAGTTCGTGCTGGTCGAGGTCCCCAAGGCGCCGATCGATCCGACCGACCCGGACGCCGAGGACGCCTTCGACCCCTTATATGCGTCCGCCGAGGGCTACGAGGGCGACCTCGGGACGCGGATCGATGCGCTCGATCCCGGGACCGTCGTCGACGCGACGCTGGCGTGGACCGACGGCAGCGCGCGGCTCACCGAGCTGTCGATCGTCCGTGAGGATCGATTCCGCTTCGCCGACGACGTGGAGGGCATCTTCGAGGCGGCCGTCGAGGCGTGGAACGAGATTCGCGCGTCGGGCGAGGCGTTCGGGTCGGTGACGACCCGCTCGAACGACGGCGACCCGAACGGGGCGCTTTATCTCTTTGCCGACGGCCCCGGCGGCGACACCTTCACCGAGTTGCGCGCGGGCCGCCTGCCGATCGAACCGCTCGTCGCCCGCGTGAACGAGCGCCTCGACGACGACCGGCCGCGCGAGGTGTTCGTGTTGCGGCCGGCCGACCATCCCTTCGTGATCGTCCACGTCGTCTTCGACCGGAACGGCGTGCTCGCGCGCACCATCCGGGACACCTACGACCTCGGGGCCGGGCTCGCTGCCGGCCTCGACGTGGAGGACGCGGATGACACGAACACCGTGGACGCCACACATCGCGAGGACGACGCGAGTCACGAGGACGATGCGAGTCACGAGGACGACGCGAGTCACGAGGACGA
>CAZIFX010000029.1:0-25018 GCA_964538415.1 uncultured Halobellus sp. | reverse complement strand
CGATCGTTGGCCGGTACGATCCGATTCGGCAACTACTGTTCACGGTGGGCGAGGATGTCACCTCACTTAAACGCCTTCGGCGCTTTGCGGGGGGTCGCCAGAACTCGAAGCGTTCTGGCTGCTAGCAGAAGTCTGTGACTTCCAGTGACGGGGCTCGTCGATGAACTCGGCCGCTGACCCTTCCGGGTGGGCGGTGAATCCGCCCCCTCTGTGTCACCGTTCCAGACTCGACGGCGAGTTGACTGTCGCCCGTCCGCCGAGACGACTGTTGGCCTCGACGGACGTACCGCATACCGATGTTCTTCGCTGCGGTATCAAAAGCCGATCTGAGTATCACGACCGCACGTTTGAAAATTGATTTTTGATAGCACAAGCAAAATTGATTATACGGGCCGCTTAAGCTGTACGGACGATGCCACAAGTAGCCCTGCCATATGACGCGAAAGCCGGGCCGACGAAGCCTGAGGTCCGGGCCGTGATGCTCGAGAAACTCGAGTTACGACCAACGGACCATTTCGTCGATGTCGGTTCCTGCACCGGTTCAGTCACCATCGAGGCGGCCAGTCGCATCGAGCGTGTAACTGCCATCGAGCGTAAACCCAAGCGCCTCAAGGCAACGGAAAGAAACCTGGCGGCGAACGAGTACGACGCCGAGGTCGTCCTGCGCGAGGCCGAAGCGCCGGATGGACTGCCCGATGACGCAGATGTGATGTTCATCGGCGGCAGCTGCAACTTCGAGGCCGTCCTCGACCACGCCGTCGAGACGGACATCGATCGACTCGCGATGAACGTTGCTCGCCTCGAGGTCGCCGGGCGGGCCGTCGAAGCGTTTCGCGAGCGAGAACTTCTCGAGGAAGTGGTTCAGTTGCAGGTCAGCCACGGCTACGACCTCGGTGGCGCGACGAGTTTCGAGTCCGACAACCCGGTGTACGTCATCGTGGGGCGCCGGGAGACGGAGGGATCGAGGTGACTGTTTACGGCGTGGGGCTTGGTCCCGGAGACGCCCAATTGGTGACGATTAAGGGCAAACGCGTCCTCGAGGCCGTCGACGTCGTCTACTCGCCGGGTCGCCTCTCGCGGTCGGTCGCGCTCGAACACGTCGAGGAGTCGAAGATCGACGGCCTCGATTTCCCGATGACCCGGGATCCCGACGAGTTGCGGCGTGCTTGGAAGGAAGCCGCCGCGGAGGTCGCCACACGAGCGCGCGATGAGGACGTGGCGTTCGTTACGCTCGGCGACCCCAACGTCTACTCGACCTTTGGTCACCTACGCCGAACGCTCGGAACCTTCCACCCCGATGTCGATCTCGAGGTCATCCCCGGTGTGAGTGCGATGACCGCCTTCGCCACGGCCCTCGGCATCGAGGTCGAGTCCGGGGCTAGCCTGGTGCTTCGGGAGGCCTCCGGTGGGGACGCACCCATGGGTCCCGATCGAATGGTTTTGTTCAAGATCACTGACGCACCGACGACGTACGAGAAACTGACTGAGGCAGGGTACGACGTGTGTTTCGGTCGGCGGCTGTTCATGCAACAGGATGAGACGCTCGTCACCGACGACCCAACCGAACTCGAGGACCGTGATTACTACACCCTCGCATACGCTGAACGCAAAGGCCTCAAGCGCGACCTCGCGACGGCCGAGTTCGATCTTGATGCGGAGGCGGATTCCGACGATGAGGATAAGCCGAAAGCGGAGGGGTCGGCATGAGCGGAGACGATGACACGGGAACGAACGGTCGCCAGTACACCGCTGGCGACATCCGCGACGGCGTTCCCTTCGTTGGGGCCGGTCCCGGCGATCCGGGTCTGTTGACGGTCACGGGCAAGGCGCTGCTCGAGAACGCCGACCTAATCGTCCACGCCGGTTCGCTGGTCAACAGCGAGCTACTCGACGCCTACTGCGTGGACGCCGAAACGATCAACTCCGTCGGCAAGGACCTCGAGAAATTGGTTCCGATGATGGCTGATGCCTATCATGAGGAGCGGGAGGTCGTCCGACTGCACAGCGGCGATCCCGCGATATTCGGGGCCGCACTCGAGCAGATGGACGCCCTTGAGGCCGAGGACGTGCCCACGTACTTCGTGCCCGGTGTCACCGCTTCGTTCGCGGCAAGTGCAACCCTGGGGACCCAACTCACGCTGAACGGGGCCGTCAACCACGTGGCGTTCACCCGGCCACAGGGCAAGACCTTGACTGCGGCTGAAGACCACGTAAGCGAGTTCGTCGGGATGGGTGACGTGACGACCTGTCTTTACTTGGGTACGCACGCGGTCCGTGACACGATGGAGCGGCTGCTCGCGGATGGTCACGATCCTGACATTCCGGTGGCGGTCGTCTACCACGCCTCCTGGCCGGATGAGGACGTCATGACCGGAACGATCGAGACGATCGCTGATACCGTCGAGGAGGCTGGATATCACGCCTCCGCGCTGGTCCTGATCGGCGAGGCCGTCACCGGGGCAGGATACGAACGGTCCCATCTCTACGGCGACTGGGCCAGCCGCGGCCCGAATTCGGAGCCCGAAGACGAGGGGTGCTCCGACTGAATGAGATCAGACGGGCATTCAGACGGTGAGAGCAGACACTCTAAAAGGCCCGACTCGGACGGTGAACTCGTCGAGGAGATCGCCGTCGTCGCCTTCGATCGAAGGATGGCGACTGCTCAGAAAATCGTCGACGGCATCGGCGCTCGCTACGACTCGGTCGACATCCTCGAGTACCATTCCGACGTTTTCGAGGAGCACTGGGGAGAGTATGACTGTTTCGTCGGTCTGATGGCCTCGGGAATCGTGATGCGGAAGACTGCCCACCTGCTCGGCGACAAGTGGGACGATCCGGCGATCGTCGTCGTCGACGAGGAGTTGACGTGGGCGATCCCGATCACGGGTGGTCACCACGGCGCGAACCAGGTCGCGAGCGACCTAGCGACGATTGGTGCCGTGCCCGCGGTGACGACCGCGAGCGAGGCAGCGGGCAAGCAGGGCGTCGAGTCGCGGGCGAAGGCGATGGACGCCCACGTCGTCAACGGTCACTCGACGGTCCGGACGAATCTCGCCGTACTTGACGACAACCTCGGCCCCGTCGCGCGGCTCGAGGGCCCTCGTGCGGTGCTCGTCGGGGACGACGTGACTGTGCTCAAACGAAACAGTGACCACGGGGTCGTCATCGGAACCGGAAGCGTCTCCGGGGCGAGCAAGGACGCGTTTCTCGTGGCCTGGGAGGAAGCGCTCTCACGGACCGACTACGGGTTCGACGACGTCGAGTTCGTCGCGACGGCGACGCGCAAAAAAGACGAGCCGGGCCTGCTTGCGGCCGCCCAGAAACTCGGTCTCGGCGTCGTTGCTTTCGACAAAGAGACCCTGCTCGACCACGAGGGCCCGACGCCCTCGAAATCCAAGAAGCTGATCGGCTGGCCCGGGGTCTCCGAAGCGTCGGCGATCGCGGGCGGCCGCGAGCAGGAGCTCCTCCTCGAGAAACTCAGCTACGAGAACGAGGTCACGGTGGCGATCAGCCGATGAATTCCGACGCGGACGCTTCACGTGCGGACACCACCGACACGGGGGTGACTGACGCGGACGAACCAGCTGCGTCGGCCGACGCCGGGGCGTCGGAGGAGTACGGCACCCTCTACGTCGTCGGCATCGGTCCCGGGTTGCCCGACCACATGACCAAGCGCGCGAAACAGGTCATCGAGGGTGCTGACTGCGTCATCGCTTCGAACCTCTACCAGAAGTTCCTGCGGGAGGACGGCACCTTGCCGCCAGCAGAGGCGGTGGACGACGACGGGTTCGTAACTCGAGACGGCGGCGATCACCGAGACGGGCACGAACAGCAGATCGTCCGCTCGTCGATGGGACGTCAGATCGAACTGGCTCGAGAGGCCTTCGAGCGCGTTCGTGCGGGCGAGGACGTTGTCCACGTCTCCGGCGGGGATCCGTCGGTCTACGGCAAGTCAGACCTCCTCTTTCTGATGGCGGAGGAGGAGGCGGCCACCGACGTCCCGATCGAGATCGTTCCCGGCGTGACCGCCGCGCTGGGCGGGGCGGCGATGGTCGGTGCACCGCTGTGTAACGACTTCTGCGCCGTCTCGCTGTCGGAGAAGTGGCGCGGCTGGGACGAAATCGAGGAGAAACTGCGCGCCGCCGCAGGTTCCGACTTCGTGATCGTGCTATACAACTGCTGGCGCAACTACCAGAAGGCCGTCGAGATCGTCCGTGAGGAACGGATCGACGACGCTTATGTGGCGATCATCAACGACGCAGGTCGTGGCGATACCGGTCGAACCGGCGAGAGCCACTTCGTCACGACGTTGGGTGACGCCGTGAGTCACGACGAGAAGGTCTCGGGAATGGGCACCTCGCTCATCATCGGTACCCACGAGACCACAACCTGGAGCAACGACGATCGAACGTACCTGGTCACTCCGCGCGGCGGGCGTGACGTCGAGGATTTCTAATCATGAGCAGCAACACGGACTCTGAATCAGACGGATCGACATCGGGGCGTGGTGCGAGCACCGACGGCGGGGACGCTTTGGCCTCGAGTTCCTCGTCGGGCTCGAAATGCGACGCGTCCGAGAGCGACTCGGTCGAAGAGAACATCAAGACGACGGTCGGCGAATCCGACGCCGGGCCCGGAAGACTGATGACCGTCGGCCTCGGCCCTGGTCACCCTGAGGGGATGACCCAGCGAGCGAGAGACGCTCTGCTCGAAGCGGAGCACATCGTCGGCTACACGACCTACATCGATCTGCTGCCCGACGAGATCATCGAGGAGGCCGACGATATCTACGAAACGGGGATGCGCGGTGAGGTCTCCCGAACGGAGGAGTCGGTCGACCGCACGCTCGCGGGCAACGACGTGGCGATCGTCGGCAGCGGCGACCCGAACGTCTACGCGCTCGCTGGCTTGGTCCTCGAGATCTTAGAGTCGAAAGGAACGACGGCATCGATGGTCGACTTCGAGGTAATTCCCGGCGTGCCAGCGGCCCAGTCTTGTGGGGCCCGTCTGGGTGCGCCCCTGGTGAACGACACTGTCTCGATCTCGCTGTCGGACCACCTCGTGCCGATGCCCGAGATCGAGTCCCGGCTACACGCGGTCGCGAAGGAGAGCTTTACGATCACGATCTACAACCCCTGGAGCCGCAAGCGTCGTGAGAACTTCGAGAAGTGCTGTGAGATCCTGCTGACCCACCGCGACCCCGACACGCCCGTCGGCATCGTCCACGCCGCCGGTCGCGAGGACGAGCGGGTGAAGATCACCGAACTCGGCGACCTCGAGGACCTCGGGGAAAGCGATATCATTGATATGAAGACGACCATCATCGTCGGCAACGAGGAGACCTACATCTGGGATGATCGGATGATCACCCCGCGTGGCTACGAGACGAAGTACGACTACTGAGATATAAACGACACCGAAGGAGTCGGGAGAGCATCTCCAGCCTCCGCCGACGTGTGCTCACGATCGTCCGGTAGAGTGGTCCTTCGCCTGCAACGGCAGATCAATACTCGCCGTCCCCAGCGGCCGACGCGGTTTCAGCCACCCGTTCGGCCGACAGCTCCGAAAGCGGGATCCGTCGACCGCCGGTCTCGCTCTCGATGACGCCGATCAGTCCCGTCCGATCGGCGTCGTCGCTCGCGTCGACAATAACGGTTTCACAGTTGGCGCAAGCCAACCTTTGGGCCGCCTCCCGCGTTTTCGCCGTTGGACTCCCCTCAGCGACGTTTGCCCGGCCGTCGGTCACGACAACCACGAGGCTCGCGTCGGCCTCGGCTCGAATGACGAGCCGGGCTCCTTGCTCAAGCCCTGAGGGGAGCGGTGTCTGATCACCCGTAGGAAGTTCTTTCAGATGGCGGGCAGCGAGCGTGACGCTGTTCGTGGGAGGGAGGACGACCTCGCTTTCCTCGCCTGCAACAGCCACGAACGCGACCTCGTCGCGTTGCTCGTAAGCGTCCTGCAACAGGGACATGACGGTCCCTTTGGCGTCGGCCATCGCTTGACGCATCGAGGCGCTGGCGTCGACGACGAAGATGATCAGGGTTCCCGCTTGAGGGCGCCTGACCGATTTGCGGAGGTCGCCCTCTTCGACGCGTGTTCGACCGTCTGCCGCAGCAGCCCGGATCGAGGGGGCCGCGTCTACCGACTCCTCGGCCGTCGCGCGTTCGGTTCGCACCCGTGCGCCACGGCCCCGATCCGAAGCCGTGGCCCGCGCCCGGGAGCCGTCACTTGAGGCAGCTGTTTCAGCCTCGAGGTCCTCGACGGGCGGGCTTCCCGCATTGCCGATCTCAGCTCGTCGTTGGCCCGGAACCAGCGGCGTCGCCTCCGCTTCCTCGTCAACGTTGTCCGGAGACTGCTCGCCGCCCTCCGATTCGTCGTCCTCCATTCCGCCATCATCGGCAGGGACGTCGCTCGAGGACCCACTCGATCCACCGCCCCTACCACCGGCGGGGCTGCTCGGGTCGTCTCCAGCTCCGGACCCTTTACCACGGGTACCGTCGTGCGTGCGCTCGTCGTCTTCTGCTTCGTTGTCACCGTCCGTGTCCGCCGGCTCATGAGTCCCTGGCTCGCCGTCTTCGGTCCCCGACCCGTCTTCCCGGTCGTTCTCGTCGTCGAAGTGGTCCTCGAGGAAGTCCTCCGGATCGGGGGCGTCCTCGAAGGGACGACTCTGAAGGCGGTGGGGCAGTCCCAGGCGAGCAGCCTCTTTTATGTCGGGTTCTATCACCTTTCGACGACCGTCGAGCGCAGCTAGCGTCCGGGCCGTGCGGGCGATGGCGATGTCCCCACGGTGGCCGTCGACCCCCGCCTTGAGGCAGAGTTTGGCGATGCTGCGTCTGAAATCGGCTGGAAGGTCGACCACCCCGAGGAGCGTCCGGGCCTCAAGCAGGTCCTCGGCGAGGGTGGCCGTCTCCTCGGCGTGTTCGTGGGCGGGCGTCTCCGGGCTCTCGTTTCTTTCGAGCGCGTGATTGATGATCTCCACGCGGTCCTCAAGATCACGGCAGCCGACGACGGTCGCCTGCAGCGCGAAGCGATCCCGTAGCTGTGGACGCAAGTCACCCTCCTCGGGGTTCATGCTGCCCACGAGAGTGAACTCGGCGGGGTGCGTAACGCTCACGCCATCGCGTTCGACACGATTGACGCCGCCTGCGGCCGCATCCAGAATGACGTCCACGAGGTGATCCTCGAGCAGATTGACCTCGTCGATGTAGAGGATGCCACGGTTCGCGCGGGCGAGTAATCCGGGGTCGAACTCGGCTTCACCCTCGAGAGCCTCAGCGACGGAAAGGGTTCCCACGACGCCCTCGCGAGTCGCCCCGAGTGGGAGCGTCACCAGCGGGACGGGGCGAGTTTCGCTCTCGAGGGCTTCGCGGTCACTCGAGCGACACTCCGCACACTGCCCGGCTGGCTCCTCGGGCGGACAGCCGTAGGGACAGCCTTTGACGACCCGTTGCTCAGGGAGCAGGTCCACGAGTCCACGGACGGCCGTCGATTTGGCGGTGCCCTTCTCGCCCCGAACGAGCAACCCGTCGAGGGCGTCGTTCGTCGCGACGACCAGCAGCGCCCGCTTCAGTTCTTCTTGTCCGACTATCGCCGGAAACGGCGTTCGATGACGCTCCATATCGTTGTGAAATCTTATTTGTAGTAGCAAAATAATGTTTTACCATCGATGTCGACGATCGGGTTATACACCCCGACGGAAAACGAGCTGGGAGCCATACGGGAGGCTGCGTTCCGACTCGATGGGATCGATCTGGCAGTTCGTTCCGAGAGCGATCTCAAAGACGAGGCTACACTCGAGGCCTACCTCGAGACCCTCGAATCGGTCGACGCCGCCGTCTTCTGGCTCCACGGGGCCAAGGACAGTATGCCGGGGTACGAACTGGCGACTTCGAGGCTCAAGCAGGCTGGCGTCCCACTGGTCGTAAAAACGACCGGCGACCCGTACGCACTCGAGGACACTACGGTCTCCGAGACCGACCGCGAACGAGTCTACGAATACCTCGAGCGCGGTGGGACGGTCAACTTCGAGAACTGCTGTCGCTATCTTGCGAGTGAGTACGGCACCTACGATGGCGAGGTCGACGGTCCCGTAGCCCTACCGACGGAGGGCGTCTACCACCCCGACCATCCCGCCGTCGAGTACGAGGAGTTACTCGAGAGCCACGACGCTGACAGACCGACGGTAGGCGTCTGGTTCTACGAATCCCACTGGACCCACGCGAACACCCGCTACGTGGACACACTCGTCCGCGCACTCGAGGCGAAGGGCGTGAACGTCCTGCCCACCTTCTGTAACCCCGCGACCGACGAGGCAGGTCAGAAGAATGCTAAGTGGGTCGCCGAGAACTGGTTCAGCGACGACGAGGAACCGATCGTCGACGCCGTTATCAGCTCGTTTATGTTCTCACTGGGGATGAGCGAACGCGGCCGGTCGGCGAGCGACGAAGCAGGAACGGCAGGCATCTTCCTCGAGGAACTTGGCGTTCCCATCCTCCAGGCGATCACGACGATGCGCTCACGCTCGCGTTACGAGGCCAGCGACACGGGCGTGATGGGCTTTGAACTCGCCCTCTCGGTGGCGCTTCCGGAGTTCGACGGCAACGTCATCACCCATCCGATCAGCGGGAAAGAGCACATAGACGACGAGGCAGGCATCGACATCACGCCCAAACGGCACTTGCCGATCGAGGATCGCGTCGAACACGTCGCCTCCCTAGCGGTCAACTGGGCGGGGCTTCGTTACACTCCCAACGAGGAGAAGCAGATCGCCGTCGTCCTCCACAACTACCCGCCGAGCGACGACGGCATCGGGACTGCCTTCGGACTCGACAGCCCCGAGAGCACGATCAACCTGCTGGAAGAACTCGAGACCCGCGGCTACGACCTCGAGAACTGCCCCGACAACGGTCAAGAACTGATCGAGGAGCTGACCGCCCAGCTCACTCTCGAGAACCGCTGGGTCGCCCCCGAGGACGTCCGTGCGCTGAGCGTCGACATGGTCTCGGCCGAGCAGTACGCCGAGTGGTTCACCGCGACCGACGAGCGCTTCCAGGAGCACATCGTAGAGGAGTGGGGCGAGCCACCGGAACGACCGTTCGCCATCCCCGGCATGGAGTGTGGTAACGTGCTCGTGACTGTCCAGCCCCCTCGTGGATTCGGGATGGACCCCTCAAAGGTCTATCACGACTCCGATCTGCAGCCGCCACACGACTACTACGCCTTCTACGCCTGGCTGCGTGAGGAGTACGGAGCCGACGCGGTCGTCCACCTGGGTACCCACGGTAGCCTCGAGTGGCTCCCCGGCAAGACCGTCGGGCTGAACGCCGAGAGCGCCCCCGACACCCTCGTTTCGGACCTGCCGAACGTCTATCCCTACATCGTCAACAACCCCGGCGAGGGGACTCAGGCGAAACGCCGCTCCTACGCCGCCATCGTCGACTACCTCACACCCGTCATGCGGGCAGCGGGGACCTACGACGACCTGGCCGACCTCGAGGACCTTGCCAGCGAGTACCGCCGAGCCGGGATGGAAGACGCTCGAAGTGGCGATGGTGAGAAACTTGAGGTCCTGCTTCGGGAGAAAGTCGAGGAACTGGACCTCGCAGTTGAACTCGGCATTACGGGCACCGGCGAGGAGAAGATGGACGTTCGAGGCCCCGACGAAGCAGGCACGATCGGATCGGACGGAGACGTCGCCGGCAACGAGGTCGATATTGACGAGCTCGTCACACGGATTCACGAGTACCTCACCGACGTCAAGACCACCCAGATCCGGATGGGGTTACACACGATGAGCGAGCCCCCAGAGGGTGAGCGACTGGTCGAGTATCTGGTCGCGCTGACCAGGTTAGCAAATCCCGGCGCGCCGAGCCTCCGTGAGAGCGTCGCGGGCGCACTGGGTTTCGACTACGAGACGATGCTCTCCTCGCCGGGGACCTACGACGAGGATCTCGGCATGACATACGCCGAGGCCGCCGACGTCGTCCACGAGCAAAGCGTCGAACTGATCGATACGCTCGCGGCACACGACTTCGAAGTGCCGGTCTCGGAACTAGGGGGGGACCCTGAAGACGACGTGCACACCAACCCGCCGATCGTCGACCTCGAGACTGTCGGCGACGCACGCGCGAAGCCGGGCGCACACGACGACCTCCGGAGGGCTCTGGCGTTCGTCTGTGAGGAAGCAGCCCCGCGCGTCCGCGGTGCGGAAGACGAGATCCCGCGCACTGCGGACGCCCTCGAAGGCCAGTACGTCCCACCAGGCGGGTCGGGCGCACCGACTCGCGGCGGCGTCGACCTGCTGCCGACGGCGCGGAACTTCTACACCCTCGATCCCCGCAAGGTGCCAGCGAAAGCCGCTTGGCACGTTGGAAAAGAGGTGGCGGAGGACGTCCTCGAGCGCCACTACAGCGAAACCGAGGAGTACCCGGAGGAGATCGGCGTCGTCGCCTGGGGCACCCCCACGATTCGCACCCGCGGAGAGACTATCGCCCAGGTGCTCGCGATGATGGGCGTCGAACCCGTCTGGACCGACGCAGGCCGGATCGATGACGTCGAGCCGATCTCCCTCGAGGAACTCGACCGCCCCCGGATCGATGTCACCACGCGGGTCTCCGGCCTCTTCCGTGACGCCTTCCCCGCGGCGGCGGGGATCATCCACGACGCCGTCGACACCGTCGTTGACCTTGAGGAACCCCACGAGATGAACTACGTCAAAAAGCACGTCGAGCAAGAAGCGGAGACACTCGAACAAAAAGAGGGACTCGAGGCCGACGAAGCCCGCGACGCCGTCGTGGACCGCGTGTTTACCACCAACCCCGGGGGCTATGGAGCCGGGACGAACAAAGCCGTTGACGAGGGCAACTGGGACGACCGCACCGATCTCGCGAGCATCTACGTCCAGTGGGGCGGCTACGCGATGGGCTCGCGCGGGCGCGCCTCTGATGCGCACGATTCGTTCAAGCGTCGTCTCTCGAGCGTCGACGCCACCGTCAAGCTCGAGGACACGATGGAACAGGACGAGTTCGACTCCTCCGACTGGTATGCCTTCCACGGCGGCTTCATATCCGCCGTCGCGGAGGTCTCCGGTGAGGAGCCAGCCTCCTACGTTGGCGACTCGAGCGATCCGGACAACGTCTCCGTCTACACCAACGAGGAGAAGATACGCAAGTCGATGCGCGCCCGCGTGCTCAACCCCGACTGGCTCAACTCGATGGAAGAACACGGCTACAAGGGTGCAGGCGACCTCTCGACGACGGTCGACGTCACGCTGGGCTGGGACGCCATGACGGGCGTCATCAGCGACCGCCTCTGGGAGGACGTCGCCGAGGCCTACGCCTTCGACGAGGACCGCCAGGAGTGGATGACGGAGGTCAACCCGTGGGCGCTCGAATCAATCACGGCGACGTTACTCGAGGCGATTGACCGGGAACTATGGGGTGCGAGCGAAGAGACCGAGGACCGACTCCGGGACATCAACCTCTCCGTGGAGGGTGAGGTGGAGGCGAAGACGACTACCCATGCTACAGGAATGATCACCGATGACTGACACGGACAGCGAATACGAAAGGGAGTACGCGGGTCTGGGCGCAAATACACGGGAGGCGATGGAGATCGCCGAGACAAGCATGGACATCGTCCGGCAGTTCGTCCCCGATGAGACGCTGGCCGACCGCGTTCGACAGAAGGCCGTCCACTCGATGGGCGACATCGAGTTCCAGCACCTGATCCGCTACACCGGCGAGGACGAGCTGGGCGACGACGAGGACGCCCCGATTCGCGTAGGTGCTCGAGCCGTCCTTCGGGAAGCGAACATCGTCACGGACATTACGATGGCCCAGGCCGGCATCACCGGCCGCGGCCACAACTGCGCGAAACACGAGGCGATCGGTCACGGGGCCGAGTTGGCGAAGGAGACGGGAATGACCCGGACAGCCGCGGGCGTGCTCACGCTCGACGAGGAGGGCCTCTACGACGGCTCGATCGCGACGGTGGGGAACGCACCGACGGCCGCCTTCGCGCTCGCAGACCGCATTGAGAGCGGCACCCGACCGGCCGTGATCGTAGCGACCCCCGTCGGCTTCGTCAAGGCTGAGGAGAGTCGCCAGCGGATCCGTGAGGTCAGCGAAGAGTGTGGCGTCCCCGCGATCACGAACGTCGGCCGACGCGGCGGCAGCGGCCTCGCAGCCGCGCTGACGAACGAACTCATCCACGTTGCCAAGGCCGTTAGGACGGGCAAGCTCGATCTCGAGCGCACGGCCGACGAACGAAAGAAGGGGGAACGATGAGCGACGAGTACGACCTCGAGAGTGGTCCCGACCCGGCGATGTTCGCTGCTGCAACGGCGGAGCCGGACATCGACGAAGAAGCCGACGACCCGGTCTACGTCGTCGGCGTCGGGCCGGGAAATCTCGAGTATTTGACTCCACGCGGTGAGCGCGCCATCCGCGAGGCGGACGTCGTCGTCGGTTTCACGACCGTTGTCGAATTCGTTTCCGAACGTACCGACGCAGAGTTGCTGACCTGTGGGTACAAAGACGAGGCCGATGCCCTCAACGAGTTCTCCGAACGCGTCGCGAGCGGAGAGTCGGGCACTGCCGTTGTGATGGGTGACCCTAACCACTCGGGTTATCAGTTCGTCGGGAAGGTCCAAGACGCGGTCGAACGCGAAAACCCCAGCGTCCCGGTGCGGATGATCCCCGGCATCTCATCGATCCAGATGGCTGCGAGCCGTGCCCGAACGCCCAAGGAGGACTCCGAGTTCGTTACCCTCCACAAGAGTGGCGACGTCTCAGCTGATATGGATCGGCTCGCTGAATCCGTCGGCGAGCGCCATCTGCTCGTCCTACCTAGACCCTACGACATCATGCCGGGTGATATTGCCGACTTCCTGCTCGAGCATGACGCGGACCCGAACCTCGAAGCCTTGGTACTTGAGAAGCTGACCCACGACGGGGAGGAGATCCATCGATTCACGCTCAGAGAGCTTGCGGAACTCGCCGGCGGCGAGACGAAAGGAGATACACCCTTCTCGGACTTGGTCGTTCTCGTGGTTCGCCGCGAGCTCGATCGGTGCCGGACTTGACCTCCTCCACACGACTGAAGTCGTGGGATTCCTCCGTGGGCAATTTGTTGCCGTATCGAGTCGCCGTGAGTTCTCTCACCGTGATCCACACGCAAACGTGTGCTGTCGTCAGGAGGCGCCAACGAGTTCGGCGGCCGAACACCCTTGCCCGTAGGGCCCGAAGCTTTGATCATGCGTATTCTCATCGTCGGTGCGACCGGTTTCGTCGGTGGTCAACTCACCCAGACACTACACGCGGCCGGCCACGACGTGGTCGCGTTCTCCCGGAGTGCGAGCCACGCAGCGTTCCCGGACGGCGTCGAAACCTTCGAAGGCGACCTCGAAGATCCGAGATCGGTTGAAGGGCTTTGTGACGACATCGATGTCGCGTACTACCTGATCCACTCGCTGACGGCCAAGAACTTCGCCGAGCTGGATC
Organism: uncultured Halobellus sp.; assembly: GCA_964538415.1. Classification (GTDB taxonomy): domain Archaea; phylum Halobacteriota; class Halobacteria; order Halobacteriales; family Haloferacaceae; genus Halorubrum. Next base: position 11,516 of record CAZIFX010000029.1, on the reverse strand, counting down.
GGACGTACGCCCGTCGCTTCCGGAATCTGGCGACGTCGGCCGGCGTCGACAGGGTGGTGTATCTGAGCGGTATCAGCGGGGACGAGCGGAACCTCTCTCCACACCTCGCTTCGCGCCGGGAAGTCGAGTCCGTGCTCGAAGGCGGGAGCTTCGACTTGACCGTACTCCGTGCGGCGATCATCATCGGCGCCGACAGCGCAAGCTTCCGGATCGTCGATGACCTCACCGACCGCTTACCCGTGATGACGGTCCCGAAGTGGGTTCGAACCCCGTGTCAGCCGATCAGCATCTCGGACGCCATTTCGTACCTCGTCGGCGTCCTCAACGCCGACGAGACCCGAGGGGGAATCTACGATATTGGCTCGCCGGACGTCTGGTCTTACGAGAGCCTACTGAAGCTGACCGCGGAACAGAAGGGTAAACGAGTGTTGATCGTGCCGGTGCCGGTCATGTCACCGTCGCTGTCCTCACACTGGCTTCGACTAACCACGGACGTCCAGTACGCCATCGCTCGGCCCTTGGTTGAGAGCATGCGCAACCCCGTCACCGTCGACCCCGACCGGGACCTCCAGTCGGTCGTCCCCATTGAGCAGACGCCGGTCGAAACGGCGGTCCAACAGGCGCTCGCGAACGGCTAACCAGTCCGGGCGGCTGTCGGTATCCAAGACTGTTTCACCGTCGCCGGCCGGCGTTAGCCATTCCCGTCGGCGCGTGACCGTCTTCCACGGTCCGTTCTCGTCCGCAACTCTCGAAGCCCGTCGGTTCGTTCGTCTTGCGGCGTCAGCCGTCGAACTCCGGCATTCGGCCGCCGTCGACGGCGACGTTCTCGCCACTTATATAGCTCGCCGCGTCGCTTAAAAAGAACCTGAGCGGGGCGGCAACGTCGTCGAAACTGGCGGGGCGACCTCGTGGAAACGCTTCGACGCCCGCTTCGGTGTTCGAGACGGCGAACGGCGACACGGCGTTGACCGTGATGCCGTCGTCACGGGTATCGGTCGCCAGCATCCGCGTGAACATGAGCACGCCCGTCTTGGCGACGAAGTATGGGAAGTTCACCGGATGAGCGTGCATTCGGTCGCTGTCGGCGAAGCCGATGTTCACGATACGCCCCCAGCTCTGTTCACGCATCGCGGGCACGACCCGACGAGAACAGAGGACGGTCCCATAAAACGTCGTTTCGACCACGTTCCGCCAGGACTCCCACTCGATTTCGCTCCAGTGGCGTGAGTCGAAGTCACCGACGTTGTTCACGAGAACGTCGACCGAGCCGAGCTCTGCTTCGACGGTTTCGAACAGCTGGTCGACGGACGCCGGATCGGTAACGTCACCCTGTGCAGTGATCGCGACGCCGCCGCGATCGCGGACTTCCTCCGCGGTGGCGGCCGCCGCTGCTTCGCTGTCCTTGTAGTGAACGACGACGTCTGCGCCACAGTCGGCGATCGAGAGCAACAGCTCACGGCCGACTCGTTTCGCGCTTCCCGTCACGAGCGCCGTCCGTCCGGTTAGGTCCGGTGTCGGAGCCATATCCACCGAAGGGGTCGGTCGGAACTAATACTTTCCCGGCGTACCCTGCACGGAGAGGCGATCGACCGGTCACGTGTTCGACCGTCGGCTCGAGCGGTTCAAGCGCGCACTCGGATTGGCGGCGCTGATCGTCGGCCTCGTCGTCCCCGTCGCGAGCGGCGCGGCGTTCGGCGGCACGATCGGACGCGCTGTCTTCGGGGGCTCCTCATCGCCGACCGGGGACCGATCGTGAGTCGATCGTCTCCACGTCCGAGAGCCGACCTGCTCGCCTGCATCACCGGAGTCGGCAGCGGGTGTCCGTACTCGCACGGTCGACGTATTCAACCGGCTTAAGGCGAGTGGCAGTGACGAAACGGGGGGCTGTATCGAAGAGGCACGTGCACGGAAGCGACGGTCTTCGACAGCCACTAGCGTTCGGGACACCAAGCGATCGTATGCACCTGTTCTGGCATCGAGGTGACCCGCGACTACAGGACAACGCCGGGCTCGCGGCGGCCGCACGGGCAGGCACCGTCGTCCCCGTGTTCGTCTACGACACGGACCTGTTCGGAACCGTGGGTGCGCGACAGCGCGCGTTCTTCCTGCGGCACGTCGCGGAGCTGAAGCGACGATATCGAGCGCTCGGCAGCGACCTCATCGTCCGGGCCGGCGACCCCGAGACGGTTCTCGTCGACCTCGCCGAGACGTACGACGCCGAAACGGTCTTTTATAGCGACGGGTACCGTCCTGCCCGCCGGAACCGCCAGCGGGCGGTAACCGACGCGCTCGCGGGGATCGGCGTCGAGGCCGACGGCCGTACGGACAGCGTACTAGTCGACCCCGGCCGGTTAGCGTCTCACTACGAGAATCACAGCCGGTTTCACGACGACTGGACGGCGGTCCCGAAGCGGAGACCGTACCCCGAACCGGATGCGGATGCGCTGGCAGAGATCTCCGACCCGAAGACGGTGCCACAGCCCGACGCCGACATCGATCTCCCGACGCCGGGATATGCAGGCGCGCGAGAGCGGTACGACGACTTTCTTGCGAACGGAATCCGGTCGTACAACGACACCCGTGACGACCTCGCGCGAGCCGTCGAAGCCCCGACGCACGCCGTTTCTCGCATGTCGCCGTATCTCGCCACCGGTGCGATCGGGATCCGGGAGGTGTGGGCGGACGCGTGCGAGGCGTACGAGTCCGCGACCGGTCGAGAGCGAAAGAACGTCGACAAGTATCGCTACGAGCTGTCATGGCGCGAGCAGATGTACCACCTGCTGTACCACACCCCGGATCTCGCCGTCTCGAACTACAAGTCGTTCCCTAACGAGATCGCCTGGCGTGACGACGACGACGCCTTCGAGGCGTGGACGCGCGGCGAAACCGGGTATCCGCTCGTCGACGCCGGGATGCGCCAGCTGAACCAGGAGGGATACATCCACAACCGGCCACGGCAGGTCGTCGCCAGCTTCCTGACGAAGCACCTCCTCGTGGACTGGCGTAGGGGTGCTCGATACTTCACTAAACGGCTGATCGACCACGATTACGCCTCAAATCACGGCGCGTGGCAGTGGACCGCCTCTACCGGGACCGACTCCGTCGACGTGCGGATCTTCGATCCGGTGAGTCAGATGTCCAAGTACGACGAGAACGCGCGCTTCGTGAAGGCGTACATTCCGGAGCTTCGCGACGTCCCCGCCGGGAAGGTCGTCGACTGGCCGACGCTGTCGAAACGCGAGCGTGACTCGCTCGCCCCCGACTACCCGGACCCGATCGTCGACCGGAACGAGGGGTACGACCGGGCCCAGCGCGTGTTCGAAGAGGCGCTCGGAAAGCGGTGAAGCACTCCGCGCACGGTGGCGCGGGACGTCCGTGTTTAGTCCGACGATCGCGGCCTGTCCGCCCCAAGCAGTGAGATCGTTCGAGAATCTCCGATTTTTGTGATGAGGAAAATCTTCGATTTTCGAACGACATTGGCATCCTCCTCCACGTGAACGCGGAGGAATCCCACGGTACCGCACCGCTGGATCGAGATATTATACGATGAACAGGCGCAATACCACGGCCTTCAGGCCGTGGATACGCACCGTCACTTGTGGTAACGGTCCGCCGTCCAAACGCCTGCCTCGAGTTTCCTACAGTGATGTTAAAACGATAGGCCGCACTACACTGATGTAGGAATCGGTCGAAACGGAGCGGATTTCGAACCGTCCTTCGGAGGCGGCCTGTGCGCCCACGTAACGAGGTCGTTCGAAAATCGAAGATTTTCGTGATCACGAGAGACGGAGTCCCTCGAACGACAGTATCCGAAAGGGCAGTCGGTGAACGCACATCTTCGAAGGGTGTGTCCGTGCCGACTGCTCAAAGCGAGCACCACGATACCCCCGACTCTGCTGACGCCTGCTGGCGTCCCTGTGGCAAAAACAACACCGGGACGCCCCACATGGTCGAAGATAGGGGTAACGGCGGCTTGGCACCGTCCTCAGAAATCGAAGATTTCTGATGTGCGAACGAGAACTCCGTTCTCGTTAACGCCAGCAGTCCACCACACCGACACTGTGGGACTACCCGCGCCCGAAAGGTGTGGTAGTCCGGTGATTGGACTGCGGGCCTGACACTCCCACCGCTCGGGATTCCTCCGCGTGAACGCGGAGGAGGATGCCAACCGGATGAACGGCGTCGGCTTGCCCGGGGTGAGCCGTCGTTTCCCCGTCCATTCCCTCGTTTAGCGGCGGTATAACGAAATCCCTACGAGAGGTACAGCCACTGAGTGTCCGGTGTTACCTTCCAAATTCAACCGAGACGTGGGCAGCACGCGGGCCCCATCTCCCCTGTCGGAAGAGATGATATTCGACGTCTTGAGCAACAGCAGACGCCGGTTTGTGGTTCGGTATTTGCGTGAAGCCGGCGGATCGGCGTCGATTACGGAGTTGGCGACGGCGATGGTCGCAGCCGAGACCGATGTCGGACCGGATGCGGTCAGTCAGAACGATCATAAGCGCGGGTACATTGCGCTCTACCAGACGCATATTCCCCATCTCGAGGAGCGAGGAACCGTCACGTACGACGGCGACGAGGGGACGGTTTCGCTGACGGAGACGGCCGAAGAGCTGATCCCCTATCTTGAGCCGCGGTCCGCAAGCGTCCGTCGGCCACAGCTGTACGTGATCATCGCCATCGCCGGGAGCGGACTCGCTCTAGCCTCCATTCTGGAAGCCGTCCCCGTCGAACTATCCCTGATAGCGCTACTCGGTCTGCTGATCCTGCTGCTCGTGGGTGTCACGGACTAGCTACGACGAGTGGAGTGCTCCACAACTCAGCGACCAAACGACTGATCCATGACTTTCGACTCGGCGGGTCGCAGGTGTTGATGTAGTGTTGATGCGGAGATACCGAACTGATCGGCGAGTTCGTTCCCGCTGATTCCACGTGGGGTGCTGTAGTAGCCCTTTTCGAATGCGAGTTCAACGACCGCCCGCTGACGCTCGGTTAGGCCGAGAGCATCCGTCGTTACGCCTTGATCAGCTGTCGTGTCCGAGACGTGTCTTTTTGAAATGAGCGAACATGAACCACAACGCTCAGCGAGTCGCGCTCGAACGTCTCCAACTAACTCCGGGTCAGTCGTTTGGAACTCGATCACGTCGCTCCCGGCTCGGCCACGTACACCGACCAGCCGGACGTCCATCTCCGTACAGAGATGCTTGAGCGTTCCAAACGCATGGGATCCTGAATCCGTCAGGGACAGCTCAAGATCACGGTCCGCATCAGAGATCCGGTCACACGATTCAACTTCGAAACCCGGTGTCCCTCTGAAGTATTCGCGAATCGTCGTAACGTCATACCCCTCAGCCGTCCCCGTCATGAAGAGGACGTCCGCTCTTGTCGCTGTGATGTGATCAATAGTGACTGTTCCCGACCGGGGAAGGTCCGGAAATACCGGCGAGGGGTGATGACACTCGATATCGAACCTGATCGGCGATCCATCCGAGGAGACGGCCTCAAGCGTTGACAGTCGTTTTCCAGCAGCGTCTGTCACGACCTCTATCGCTCGCCGTTCTGGACCACTGAACTGACCATTCGTCGTACTTACGAGCTCAACAACGGCGTGAACGGTTTCGTGATGACTCACCGGTACGGCAATCGACTCCTGATAGCCGAAATACAGTAGCTGGTTCCGCCAGCCGTCGTACGTCTGTGCCCCTTCACGGCTCCCAGCGACGTGCTGGATCGTGTTTTCCTCACCGGCCGTGACCGCAGGGAACTGCTCATCACGGTCATACAGTTTCGCTGGACCGCCGGGTTCGGTGACGTCGATAACCTCAACGTGCCCATCGATCGGGTTATACGCACCGACGAACGCGTACGCTGCCACCTCGTCGCCAAACGTTAAGACCGCATCGAGTACGTCTGGTCGTCTGCGGGCATCCACGATCGCTTCGATCGCATCCGCAACGCCGCCCCACACCGTCTGGTAGCGAGCCACAAGCTGCTGTGCACCCTCAACGTTAGTCGATAATTCGCGTATCGATTCCGCTTGGTGCAGCTGTGTGAGGGCAGCTGAGACTTGATTGGCGATCGATCGGAGGAATGACGCAGTCGTCTCGTCCCGCTCGTCGGTCGTGATCGTCACCAAACTGTGGTCATCCAGCGAAATAGCAAATACCCACTCTGCTGACGTCTCAGCGTCTCCATCGGGCGGAGCATCTTCTTCGGCTTCGGTGTTGCCAGCCTCATCGCCGGGTCCACCGGTATCGAAGGCGGCGATGGCATCGATATTGAACCAGTCTCCCTGCCGTTCGGTGAACGCCCGCCAAAGCTCCGTTTCTCCGGGAGTGATCCGGTCGCGGAGTTGGTGGGAAGCATCACCGGCAACGGATCTCTTGGTTAATTTTCCGTCCTCGGAGTCCTGCACGTAGATCGCGACGCTGTCCGTCGCGACTGCATCGGAGATTGCATCGACGCACGCGTCGAATGCCCCCGAACGCGCCGTGGCGCGGTGTTAACTTAAGCATGATTCCACCAGACGGCGTGGGCTTGCAACCACGTTTCCGCGGTCTGCGGATCGGCGTTGCTGAAACAGTTTGAAAACGAAGAGGTACGTCGTTGTACCTCTCGAAAGACACGTTCGACTTGGTTTCTACGCCCGTGGATCTCGACGCGGTATTCAAGCCCTTCTCGACGGAGTGCACCGGCGAGATCGGCGGCGTCATCGACGAGAAACACGGCGTCAGAGACGTCGTGTTTCTCGCACAACTCGGTGAGAAATTCTCGGCCGATTGGAATCGTATACGTCAGAAAGAGCCGAGCGTGGAGGATTCTGTCTGTTTTGGGATCGACTGCGGCGTACAGCCAGTATTCCTCGTCGTTGATGCGGATCGACTTCTGGTCGACCGTGACTCGATCCGGGCTTTCGCCACCAGCTGGCTGTAGATCAGCTTTTTGTACCCAGTTGTGAACTGCAGTTCGACTCCGACTGACACCCGACTCCTCGAGATGAATAACTGTATTCAAGAGTGATAATCCTGCAAGGGGTGGCGAATACCCTTTTCAATGAGCTCGCGGGGTGTCCGCTCTCGCTCCACAAAGTCCAAGTCGATCCACTCTGTACAGCCGTCGAGGCGGTCGCTTTCGGACATAGAGCATTCGAAACACCGACCGCCTCTTCATTAACTTAACACCGCGCGTCGTGGCGTGAAATGCCTGATTACCTACCGAATACAGACTCGTCAGGCGACGCTGCTGTTCGATTTTTTCCCGGACTGCGGTCAACTCGGTAATATCGTTTGCGACCCCGAGGACGGCTCGTTCATCGTTCCCAACTGGTGTAAACGAGATCTTTCACGTCTCGAGGATGCGCTCGTTCCCGTCGGCATCGGTAAGGGTTTCCTCGGCTTGGTGTACCGGTTCGTCTGCTTCGAGGACCTGTTTATCATCTTCGGAAAACGCCTCGACTTCGTCCGGATCGGCTGAATACTCCGAATCGGTTGAGCCGACCAACTCCGGGACAGTAGTGCCGTACGCGTCGGCGACCGCCTCGTTCGCGAATATAAACTCTCCGGCGGCATTTTTCGCGAAGACCAACTGTGGAATCGTGTCGATAACTTGCCTAAACTGATTTCGCTCCGCCTCAACCCGCGTTCGTGCCGCTTCCAGCTGCTGTCGACGATCAACGAGCGTGAGTGCAGTCTGCAGATGGTCTGAAATGATCCCAACGATCTTCCGATCCTCCTCTCTGATACCGTCAATAGACCGTGACCCGACGATCAGTACACCGTCATCGCCCACTGGGCAGATGATCTCCGACGCAAACGGTGTGTCCGGGCTATGCGCATCCGGATGTGAAGCGACGTCCGGGTAATACCGGATCTCACCGGCCGTAAATGCGTTCCAGGCGAGAAGTCTCAGAATGAAAAACCGGCACCTGTTCAACGGCCGACTCCCCGCGAGGTGAAACCGAAAGCGGTCGCAGTTCGCTCGTGGCTTCGTGGTGCGACCAGTACCCGGCAAACGGTCGGTCGAGGACACTGTTAAGCGCGTCGATCACCAGGGTGATGGCCGTCCTGCGGTCAGGGACAGTCATGAGTGACCTGACGATTTCGCGGGTTTCGGCGAGTTGCCTGCGAGTTTGCTCGCGGCCACTCAGATCGGTGTTTACCACGCAATACCGTCATCGGGAAGCAGTGCGAGCGACACGTGGTGCGTGACCGCTGTCCCGTCCTTTTCACGACCGATCAACTCACCATCCCACGACCCCGTTTCAGCGAGCACTGGAAAGATCTCGGACTGGATCCGGTCAACGACATCCGCATCATAAAACCGTGTCCGTCTTACTAGACGGTCCCGGGTTTTGTGTCTATCGAAGCGTCCGAGCCATACTTGGGTGGCTCCTTCCCCACCTTACTCGCTCGCCGCGTTCACGGCTCGCTTCTTGAGGGTGTCGTCAAGAGCGGAGCCTCCGACCGCTGACTGGAACCTTCAGCTCTGGTGAGGGGGGGTTCCCGTTTCCACGACGCGCTTTGCAGGAACCGAACGGCTCACCGTGGGGGCGCAGTCTCCGTAGGCGCTATTCGTCAGCGAGTGTCTCCTTTGCACGACGGAGGGCGTTGAGCGCGTTTCGTTCGGCACGAATAGCCGCTTCAAACGCCTCGTCACCTTGCTCATCGGTGGGCAACTCGACAGTGTCGCAAGCGTGTGACGCCGTCTCAGAGCCATCAGACTGGTCCGTACGCGTTCCGACGAGGTCAAGCAAATGACAGAGTTCCGCAGATCGCTGAGCGGCCTGGGTGGCCTGCAGGAGCTGGTGTGTAACTTCCCACGTGACGACGACGTGGTCTTCCGTGAACGAGTCTCCCGTATCTCCACCGTCTGACGTGGGGGGCATGCTGCTAGTTGTTTTACTCATATTCGCTTACTAGTATCTGTTGATAGTATCTGCTGATAGTGTTACCGGTCGGGATGGAGTTTCGCCCGTACCTGTGCGGACATGGTCTCAATCACTCGCCTCGTCTTTCAGCCGCGATAGGACCTGCTCATGCTGGTCTATCGCTCGATCGATAGCCTCGACTGCCTCATTGACGGACTGGCGATCGGGGTCTGAGACGTACATCCGTGTGATCAGAGTTCGCTGTGTCGCCTCTGCCGTCGCATCCTGGGCTCGCGACAGCCGTCAGCGCATCCGCCACCCGAATGGAGGATCTGAGCCGCTGTCATTCATGTCTGTGATACGTGCCGCACGTACAATAATCCCCGTGGCTGAATTGTCCGTACGCTGAAGCCATGCCTTACATGTGCGTGTATATGCTTCCTCATAGAGATTAATTCTCCAATAGATTTAATTCTGATGGTGTATACCGTCAGTATATGAATGGTGTCTCCGGTCAAACCCCCCCGCCTACGGGCCTGCTACCCCTAAGTACCGTTGTGCCTGACGAGCAGCTACCGGCGACACTTGTGTTTGTGGCTCGTGAGTCGTGATATACAGACGAAACTCGCCGCTGCCTACCGGCACTTACAGCGGGATTTCGGGCCGGTACAGCCGGCTACGGCGACGGGGCGCGACAGCGGCGACCACACTCGCGGGGTGTACCCTGCAGCTGACGCGACACACCGTGCAACAGACGGTCTTGATCCAGACCTTACTACCTTGTTCGAGACGGAAGCGTACCCAGGAGAAGGGTTTGAACTCGCCTTAGAGCCCGACCCACATCAGCTGCTGCCGGCGTTTGTGACCGATACCGGCATTGAGCCAACGGATATGATGCTTGTCTCGGTGCCGCAAACGGCCCAATGGGAGCGGCTGTTTTACGCTCTGATCCGTGAGCTGTCAGAGATGGCTGTCGTGGTAACAACGAAACACCAGCCGGACACGGTACACTCACTACTCGAACCGACCGATGTGGTACATCTTGACGCCGCACCGTCCGCAGATCGGCAGTCCGAAACGCAATCGCGGAGTTCCTGCCGTGACCTGACATCGCTCGGCGTGGCTATCGACGAGACACTCGAGGAGTCTGCAACACGGACCGATGGGTCTGTCGTGTTTGGCCTACTCGCACTCTCTCACCTGTCATTGTACCACGATCGACAACACATGGGACAGTTCCTTCATGAGGTTACCGGACGCCTCCGGAAGTACGGCTTTGGCGGACTGCTGTACGCTCCCCCATCTGTGGCGGCCACGGAGAGCTGGGCTGGCGTGACCGCAAGCGTCGATTACGTGTTAGAAGGCCGGACGACGGATGCCGGACTCGTGCAGGCACGGCTCAACGGTCGACCACACACCGACGGGCGCTGGAAGACGCTCGGGGTGGCCAGTCAGAGTTCGCGATCAGGTACCGAGGGCGTGGCACGTCAACAACTCGACACGATCTGAGGGCTTTGACCTCCTCTCACCCCAATCTCTCCCGACTCGATGGCTTCCAGTGTACGGTCCGCATATGGTTTGAGCTACCCACGACTGAAGTCGTGGAAGGAGGTCAAAAAGAGGGCGTCATAGAACGCTTCACAAGGTGTTGATTTCACAGGCTTAGCAGTGAATCACTTGCTACATTGCTCCTGCTTATTGAGCATAATTCTAATGACAGGCTGTAACAACTAATCTCTACGGGTGAGTTCCGATATCCTGCGGACACGGCTCAAAAAGACGTACGGAGGTCAGAACCTGTTCGCTGGACGAGATGGCTGTACTGAACGATTCGGGAGGGATGCCAACTGTTCTCTGACAACCGACGGGATGTTGGTTAAGGCAATGAAGAACGAGGCTGCTGTGGGATATCCCCACGCACTCAGCCAACGACCAGCGTCCCAACGACAGCCGCCCCGATAACGGTGGTCAGCGACAGAAAGACGTACAGCACGATCCCAGGGACGCCCGCTACGGTGTCGTGCCACAGCGTGGACCCCGGTGCGTTGCGCTTGCTATCCAGCATGGACGTCTCACGTGCGGCGTGCCACGAAGACCGAGTCGTCGATCCACTACCTGAACGGTCATCCGAGTCACCAGGCTTCTTTCCCATACTCTCACTACGTACTATCAGTATATATTAGTTTCTCAGGAGCCACTCCGCTCAGAACGGAACGAGTGCGGCGACAACGTCTCGACGAGCGTCATCGAAACGAGCAGCAAGACCTCGGCGACAGCAGCGACCTCTCCGGCGGTGTGAAGTACCCCGCGCACGGTGGCACGGGGCGTCCGTGTTTATGCTCCCGACGAGGAGTCAACGGACTTTAATCCCTCTCGCGCTTGGTTATCGCCTTGCGCCGGCGTTCCGTGCCGGTCAACACCCGAACCTGACGGTCCGTGAGAGTCGGTCGCTCCACCACGACCCGATATCACCTCTCTCACTCCCACAATCCCGAGAAGCCTGTCGAGCGGCAGTACAGCTTCATCCACATCCGATATAACAACCGTATGTATACGAATGGCAGCTAACACCAGAATCAATATATATGTGACCGACGTAAATGTAACCCATATGAGGCTTGTTACGCCGACTGATTTCGAGATTTTATCT
>CAZIFX010000028.1:0-25419 GCA_964538415.1 uncultured Halobellus sp. | reverse complement strand
CTCGCTTCCGTCGCCGTCCTCGTCTCCGCCACGCTTGTTTCCATCGACCTCGCTATCGTCACTCCCGCTTCCGCCGTCCCCGTGCCCGACCGGATCGTCTCGAACCGCCGCATCGTCGACGTGGCCGTTGGTACCCTCGTCGACGTGGCCGTCCGTCGCTTCGTCTTCGAACGGGCTCGCTCCGTCCCGTTCGCTCGTCAGATCGAGATCGGGGATCCCGTCGTTGGCTTCGGCCGCGTCTCCGCTCCCCTCAGTCATCCGCGGTCACCTCCTCGTCGCCCTCGTCGCCGAAGCGCATCCCCGTCACCGCCGAGACGTTGTCGCCCTGCATCGTCACGCCGATGGCGCGGTCGGAGCGTTCGAGCAGCGCCGAGCGATGGCCGACGACGACGAACTGCGCGTCCGTCGCCAGCTCCTCGATCATCTCGCCCACCCGTTCGGCGTTGACCGCGTCGAGGAAGGCGTCGATCTCGTCGAGCGCGTAAAAGGGTGCGGGGTTGTGCCGCTGGATGGCGAAAATAAACGAGAGGGCGGTGAGCGACTTCTCGCCGCCGCTCATCGCGTCGAGCCGCTGGACCGGCTTGTCCGCCGGCTGCGCCCTCATCGTCAGCCCCTCCTCGAAGGGATCCTCCGGGTTCTCCAGGAGGAGTTCCCCGGAACCCGCCGAGAGCCGCGCGAAGATCTCCTCGAAATGTTCGTTGATCGATTCGAACGTCTCCATGAACGTCGCCTTCTTTTCGGCCTCGTAGCTCTCGATGCGTTCGGTGATCGCGTCGCGCTCCTCGACGAGGACGTCGCGGCGCTCCTCCAGCTGATCGAGCTCCTCACGGACCTCGTCGTACTCGTCGATCGCGAGCATGTTGACCGGTTCGAGCGCCTCCATCGACGCCTCCAGCTCCTCGATCCGTGACTCCACCGCGTCGAGATCAGGGATCTCCTCGGGGTCGTACTCGCCGACCTGCGACTCCAGCTCGTCGATCTCCCAGGCCAGTCGGTCGGACCGACCCGACAGGTCCTCCAGCTCGCTTTCCGCCTCGGAGACCCGCGAGGCCTGCTCGTCGCGTTCGCGGGTCGCCTCGCGGATATCCTCGCGGAGCCCCTCACGCTCCGCTTTGAGTTCCGTCAGCTCCGCCTCCAAGTCGGCGATGGCCTCTCGTTTCGTCTCCAACCGCTCCTCGCGTTCCGCGATCGCCTCCTCGTGGTCCGCGATCGTCGTCTCGGCCTCGCTTTTCCGGTTCTGTGCCGCCTCGACGGTGTCGTGGAGCTCGTCGACCGCCTCCTCTGCGTACTCCTTTTCGAGCGTCAGCTCGTTAAGCCGGCCGTCCAGCGAGTCGATCCGCTCCTCCAGCTCGTCGATCTCCGAGCGGATCTCGTCCGCCCGTTCGGAGAGCTCCGGGATCTTCGAGTCGGCGAGCTCCGTCTCGATCGTCTCGATCTCCGCCTCCGTCTCGTCGATGGCGGCGTCGAGCTCGTCGATGGCGGCGTCGAGCTCGCTCATCTCCGCGTCGACGGAGTCGCGCCGCTCGGCGATCTCCTCGAGTTCGGCCTCCAGCTCCTCGATCTGGGATTCCGTCTCCGCGAGGTCGTCCTCGGCACGCTCGACGTCGGCCTCCAGCGATCGAACCCGGTCAGCCGCGTCCGCCTTCCGTTCGCGTGCGTCGTCGATCTTCGACTCCAGCTCCGTGATCTCCGCCTCCAGCTCCTGCCGATCGTCCTCCAGAGCGCTGATCTCCGTCGCGAGCCGTTCGAGCTTGCCGCCGCCCGATTTGGTGAACGAGTACCGGGAGCCGCCGCCGGAGCCGCCGGTCATCGCGCCCGACTTCTCGACGAGGTCGCCCTCGAGGGTGACCATGCGATAGTCGCCCAGCAACTCGCGGGCGGTTCGCATGTCCTCGACGACGAGCGTCGAGCCGAGCACGTACGAGAAGATCGGCTCGTATCGGGCGTCGTACTCGACGAGGTTTCGAGCGAAGTCGACCACGCCCGGCATCGAGGGCTTCCGCGGGAGCCCGCGGTCGTCCATCTTCGTGATCGGGAGGAACGTCGCTCGGCCGGCGTTGCGTCGCTTGAGGTAGTCGATGCAGGTCGAGCCGACGCCGTCGTCGTCGACGACGACGTTCGCGAGCCGGCCGCCGGCGGCGGTCTCACACGCCTCGGCGTACTCCGCCTCGACGGAGCCGAGTTCGCCGACGGCGCCGTGGACTCCCTCGATGTCGCCGTTTTTCACCTCCGTCACCGCCCGCGGCCACGAGGTGTCGCCCCGCTGGCTCGCCGCCGCCTCCAGCTTGGCGTACTCGTTCTGTTTTTCCCGCAGCGCCGATTCGACCTCCTCGAGCCGCTCGGCGCGTTCGGCCTTCTCGGCGAACAGGTCGGCGACCGCCTCCTCGATCGTCTCCTCGTTGCGCCGAGCCTTGTCGAGTTCGCCGTGCAACTCGGAGATCCGCGCTTTGATCTCCGGGATCTCCTCGTGGGCCGCCTCCAGCCTCTCGCGGGTCTCGCTCGCGGCGTTCGAGCGCCGACGGGCCTCGTCGAGCAGGCGATCCTTCTCGCGCTGCTTCTCGTTCTTCTCGCGTTTCAGCTCCTCGATCCGCTCCTTTTTTTCCGCCAGCTCCGCCTTCAGCTCGTCGAACTCGGTGTCCGCGCCCTCGATCTCGGCTTCGACGTCCGCAAGCTCGCCTCGTTTCGTCGCGATCTCCGATTTCACCGACGCCTTCTCGATCTTCACGTCCTTGATCTCCGCGTCGAGCTCCTCGATTCGCTCGCTCTTGCGGTCGATCTGGACGAATGCGTTCCGGCGTTCCGTCTCCGCCTCCTCGGCGCGCCGCTGGGCGTCCTCTATTTTCCCCTCGCGCCGGGAGATCTCGCCTTTGATCTCCTCGATCTCCGAGCGGATCGCGATCTGTTCGTCCTCCCCCTTCGTCTCGATCTCGTGGGTGAGGTCCGCGAGATCCTCCTCTAAGCGCGTGAGTCGCGCCTGTTTGACGTCGAGCTCCTCGTGGAGCTCCTCCAGGTTCGCCTCGTGCTCGTCGATCTCGGCCTCGACGTCGGCGAGCGCGTCGCGTTTCTCCTCCAGCTCGGAGGCCTTCAGGTAGCCGCGCTGCTCCTCGAGTTCCTCGCGGTACGACCGGTACTCCAGTGCGGTCTCCCGCTCGTCCGAGAGCCGGTCGAGCCGGTCGGTCTTCTCTTCGATCCGGAGGTCGGCCTCGCCGATCCGGTCTTTCACCGTATCGAGCTCCTCGAAGGCGGCCTCCTTCTTCTCGTCGAACTCCGCGACGCCCGCGATCTCGTCGAGAATGCCCCGCCGCTGGTACGGGGTCATGTTGATGATTTCGGTGACGTCGCCCTGCATGACGACGTTGTAGCCCTCGGGCGTGACGCCCGCGGCCGCGAGCAGGTCCCGCACGTCCGAGAGGTTCACCGACCGTCCGTTGAGGTAGTAGTAGGAGTAGTAGTTCTCCTCGGTACGTTTCACTCGGCGTTTGATCGTGATCTCCGAGACGTCGCCGACGTTCTCGGAGCCGGCCGCGGAGACCACCTGCGAGCGGTCGAGCGTACCGTCCTCGTTCGAGAGGACGACCGTGACCGCGGCCTCGTTCGGCCCAGAGACCTCATCGTCGCCCTCGTGGCCGGGATTGTAGATGAGGTCGGTGAGCTTCTTCGCCCTGATTCCCCGGGTCCGTGCGAGTCCGAGCGCGAACAACACCCCGTCGATGATGTTCGACTTGCCGGAGCCGTTCGGCCCGGTGATGACCGTGAAGTCCTCGTAAAAGGGGATCCTCGTCGTCCGTCCGAAGCTCTTGAATCCGTCCAGAACGACTTCCGTGATGTGCATTGGTGCTCGCGGGTGGGGATCGCGAGCCTACGCGACGATGATGTCGCCGTCTCCCGACTCCCCGTCTTCCGTTTTCTCTCCCGTCTCCTCCTCCTTAGCGGCTTCGGCATCCGGCGTGGTGGCTTCCCGCTCCGGGACGACGATGTCGTCGCTCTCGGCGGTCTCTGCGGCCTCGCCGGCCTCCGCCGACGCTCCGCCCTCGCTCGACGGGGCGGCACGCTCGTCGTCGGTGCGCTTTACCACGTCGGCGTGGTCATCGGAGTGGGTCGTGCGTTCCGTCGCCTTCGAGGGTTCCGTCGACTCCGCAGCCTCACGGCGTGCGGCGGCCACCTCGGCCTCCCGCCGTTCCGCCTCGGCTTCCCGATCAGCTTCCAGTTGTCGAACGCGCTCCTTCATTTCGACGAGCTCCTCGGTGAGCCCGTTGACCGCAGCCTGCAGTTCGGCGACCTGCCGTTCGAGGTCCTCGACCCGGTTGCTCATGCTCCATGTATGCCCGCGCGGGCCGTATAAACCTGCGTCAGACGCACGTGTGACCCGTTCGCACGATCGGATGAGGATCGGGGCCGGACGGTCGGGTCGGTACCGGGGACGGACGACCGGGCCAGCGCGGCGGTCGTCACGGGACCGAATCGTCGACTCGTCACGGGACCGAATCGTCGACTCGTCGATCCACGACCGCCCTCGCGTGGGTGACGCGTGTCAGTCGGTCGTCGGACACGGAGGAAGATACTTATATCCTGCATCGATATCCGCATACGACATGAGCAAGATCACCTTCCGGGCGGACGACGAGCTCGTCGAGCGTCTGGAAGCGTGTGACGCCTCCAAAAGCGAGGTCATGCGCGACGCGCTGCGCGCGTATCTCGACGCGACGGACGCCGAGGGGACGAACGCCCCGTCGGACGACGCCGACACGTCCGACGGCAGCGTCGACGACCTCATCGCGGAGCGCGTCGACGACCTCATCGCGGAGCGGCTCGACGCCGCGCTCGCCGATCGACTCCCGGACTCCTCCGGACCGTATGCGGCACCGACGCCGGCGTATACGCCGCCGAACGCGGGCGAGATCAACGTAAACGTCACGCTCGACGCGCCGAACGCCGAGGAGAGCGATGCGACGGTGACGCACGAGTCGGCGACGGAGGCGGACGCGTCAACGCGTAAGACACGATCGGACGACGCCGTGCAAACGGGAGAAAACGTCTGTGGTGGATGTGGCGAAAACGTGCCTGAGGACCACGTATACTGCCCGAACTGCGGCGAAAAGCAGTCCCATCGGGCGTTCTGTGAGTGCGGCGATGAGGTCCGGACCGACTGGGCGTTCTGCCCCGGCTGCGGTCGTCGAACCCCCGCAGCGGACGTTTTGGGTGACCGTTAAACGCCGTAAACGCCCGTTTCACCCGTCGTATACGCCCGAAAAGCTCCGTGTCTTACGCCCACCGTTAGTTTTATAATAATTCCCTCGGTGGCTACAACTGCGTAAGACGGCCGTCTTACAGCGCCCGTCCGTCGAAGGGGATGTCCCTGCAGTCGGGCGGTTCAACGCTGTAAGACACACGAGCGTGTGACGTGCCGTCTTACCGGGGGAATAACAATGGAGCGTGTGACACTACGGATCCCGAAACAGCAGATCGACGAGGTCGAACAGATGGTGGAAACGGGCGAGTTCCCGAACCGGAGCGAGGCGATCCGGTCGGCCGTCCGCGACATGTTGAACGAACAGGACGGCGAGCGCGAGGA
The DNA here is from genome assembly GCA_964538415.1 of uncultured Halobellus sp. Lineage (GTDB taxonomy): Archaea > Halobacteriota > Halobacteria > Halobacteriales > Haloferacaceae > Halorubrum. Next base: position 19,847 of record CAZIFX010000028.1, on the reverse strand, counting down.
GCGCGGCCGCAACCGCAGCTGGGCCAAGGTGTAGTTCGATGCAGGACATCGTTCAGGACGCCTTAGAGAACGCGGAAGCGGAGAAACGCGACATGGACGCCAGCATGGACGACGACGAGTTCGGGGACCCCCGGATCGTCATCGTCGGCTGTGGTGGTGCCGGCAACAACACGATCAACCGACTGTACAACATCGGCGTCGACGGCGCGGACACCGTCGCGATCAACACCGACAAACAGCACCTGAAGATGATCGAAGCCGACACGAAGATCCTCGTCGGCAAGTCGCTCACCCAGGGGCTCGGTGCGGGCGGCGACCCGAAGATGGGCGAGCGTGCCACCGAGATGGCACAGGGGACGATCAAGGACGTCCTCGGCGAGGCCGACCTCGTCTTCGTCACCGCCGGCATGGGCGGCGGCACGGGGACCGGTGCGGCTCCCGTCGTCTCGAAGATCGCCAAAGAACAGGGTGCGATCGTCGTCGGCATGGTGTCGACGCCGTTCAACGTCGAGCGCGCGCGAACGGTGAAAGCGGAGGAGGGTCTCGAGAGCCTCCGCAACGAGGCCGACTCGATCATCGTCCTCGACAACAACCGGCTGCTCGATTACGTCCCGAACCTCCCGATCGGCAAGGCCTTCTCCGTGATGGACCAGATCATCGCGGAGACGGTGAAGGGGATCTCGGAAACGATCACCCAGCCGTCGCTCATCAATCTGGACTACGCGGACATGTCCACGATCATGAACCAGGGCGGCGTCGCCGTCATGTTGGTCGGCGAGACCCAGGACAAAAACAAGACCCAGGAAGTGGTCAACGACGCGATGAACCACCCGCTTTTGGACGTCGACTATCGTGGCGCCTCGGGCGGGCTCGTCCACATCACGGGCGGTCCCGATCTCACGTTAAAGGAGGCCGAAGGGATCGCGGACAACATCACCGAACGGCTGGAGGCGAGCGCCAACGTCATCTGGGGTGCCCGCATCCAGGAGGAGTACAAGGGTAAGGTCCGCGTCATGGCGATCATGACCGGCGTGCAGAGCGCCCAGGTGCTCGGCCCGTCGACCCAGAAGCAGGCCGACAAGTCCCGCGCCAGCATCGACGGCGACGACCTCGGCGACTCGCGGAACCGTGCCGCCGACGGCAACGGCGCCCGCGCACGGAACGCCGGCGGCGACCGTGCGGCGTGGGAGTCCGACGGCGGCACCGAGCCCGTCGAGAAGAACAACGGTCTCGACGTCATCCGCTAACCGCGGGATCCGACGCCGGCACCCTCGGTATCGACCCTTTTTATACGGTCTCGATCGCGTCGAGCAGCCGGCACTTCCGGCAGACGTCACGGCTCGTCTTCGAGCCACAGCGCTCACACTCGCCGAGGTCGGGGGCGTCGCCCTCGCCGCCATCCCGGTAGCGCTCGGCGGCAAGCGCCGAGAGCTCCTCGTAGCCGGCCATGATCGAGTGGCGCGCGCCGGGGTGGTTCTCCTCCAGGTCGTGGATGAGCGACTGTATCTCGCCGCGGTACGCCTCGGCGGCGTGGGGGCACTCCGCCATGTGGACGGGTAGGTCCCGAACGTGACAGTAGAGGGCGATCTCCTTTTCAGGGACGTCCCGCAGCGGCTTGCCGCGGGGGACGAACGCGTCGGTTCCCTCGCGCTCGTCGAACGGCCCGAGTGAGGCGTCGAAGTGTTTTGCCACCTGTCGGACGTCGCCCTCGAGGAAGTTCATCAACGCCGTCTGCGCCTCGTCGTCGAGGTTGTGGCCGGTGAGCAGCTTGTCCGCGTCGAACTCCGCGGCGTAGCGTTCGAGCACGTCCCGCCGGAAGACGCCACAGTAAGCACACGGCGCCATGTTCTCGGGATCCTCGCGGGCGACGTCGTCCATCCGGACGCCGAACTCCTCGTCGTAGGAGACGACCTCGTGGCGAATCGAGAGGTCCTCGGCGAGCTCGACGCAGGCGTCGAGGCTGGCGTCGCGGTAGCCGTCGATCCCCTCGTGGATCGTGAGCGCGAGCATTTCGACGCGGGGATCGCGCCCGAAGACGTCGTCGAGGATCCGCGTCAACACGACGCTGTCCTTGCCGCCGGAGAGTCCGATGACCCAGCGGTCGGGGTCCTCCGGGGTCGCCTTCGGATCGAGAAGACCGTCCTCGCGCACGCGACGTTTGACCCGCTTTTCCACCGAGCGACGAAGATGCTCGCCACAGAGGTGAGCCCCCGAGTAGGCCGCGTGGTGGATCGCGTCGGCGCCGCACCTGTCACACTCCATCGCGGTGAGGTTACGCTCGCGCGGGCATACGGATTGCGGTACGCGGACCACGGCGTGTGGTGGCCGGTTACGCCGACCGTGCGGCGATCAGTCGAGCCCGGTGGGACCGCCACGCACCACGGCGCGAAGCGTCTCCTCGTGGTCCGTGCGCGTCGACGAGGAGAACAGCTCGTGGCCGCCGTCGTACAGCACCGTTCGATCCGCGCCGATCCGGTCGCCGACGCGACGCGGGTCGACGACCGGGTCCGTCAGCGTGCAGAACCCGACCGCCTCCGGATCGGGATCAACGCCTTCGAGTCCGGCGTGGGCCCGGCCAGCCTCCCTGAGAAACGTCGGCGCCGCCGCGTCCGGCCCCTCGCGAAGCTGTCGATCCGTGGCCAGATCGCCGACCGCCGCTCTGCGGTCCCCGAGGTCGCCGCCGGTCGGGACGACCGGACGGGAGATCGGCAGCCGCCGAACCAGCCGGAGGAGCGGACCGGTCGACTCCGGGGCGAAGCCCCACCACGGGCTGAGGTACGTCCGCGTCGTCGGTTCGGGCGCGGGGTCCCGGAGATACGCGCCGATCAGCCCGCCGGTCGAGTGGCCGACGAAGCGGTACTCCTCGAGGCCGGCGGCGAGCTCGCGGACCGGTTCCAGGTACTCCCGCTCGAAGGAGGTCACGACGTCCGGGATCTCGACCGCGTGGACGAACGACTCGGTCGCGAGCGTCTCCAGCAGCCAGCGGACGTTCGCGTGGTCGAGGCGGTTGCCCCAGCCGAGCACGCAGAGGAGGTCGGGGTCGTCGGGGTCGCCGACGGTTTCGGTGCGCATGTAGTCCGGTCGGCCGGGTCCCACTTAACGATCGGCAGCGGAGCGACCGTCGACGTCGTGTGGGCGACAACGCACGGCGGGTTGTCGCCGGTTCCGACACGGGTTTTAGGGAGGCCGTCGGCGTCCGAACGTGACGGACTCGCCGACCGGCATCGATCGTGACCCCGACCTCCGGCCGCTTCGGGAGGACCCGCCGCCAGAGAGCCGCCGAACCCGTCTCTGGCGGCTCGCGTACAACCTCTTTCCGGCGTATCGAGGAACGGGCGCTCGGATCGACCATATCGGCCGGAACTGGCGCTACGTGCGGGTTCGGGTGCCGTTCGGCTGGCGGACGCGCAACCTCGTCGGCGCCATCTTCGGCGGCAGCCTCTACGGCGCGATCGATCCCGTCTACATGAGTCTGCTTCGCCGAAACCTCGGCGACGAGTTCACCGTCTGGGACAAATCGGCGGCGATCGAGTTCATCCGCCCCGGCCGGGAGACGCTCTACGCGGAGTTCGAGGTCGACGAGGCCGACCTGGCCGCCATCCGCGACGGCGTCGGTCCCGGCGAGTCGACGGATCGTGAGTACCTCGTCTCGCTCGTCGACGCCGACGGCGTCGTTCACGCCGCCTGCCGGAAGACGCTCTACGTGAAACGCGAGGAGTGACGCGCGACCTACGCAGTCGCGCCCGCGACGAGGGTCTCGCGAACGGTCTCGGTGAATCGCTCGGGGAACTCGACGTGCGGGAGCAGCCGGGCCCGGTCGAAGACGACGAGCCGCGCGTCCGCGGCCTCCGCCAGCTCTCGCCCGTCCGCGAGGGGGCTCACCTCGGCCTCGCGCCCCCAGACGACCGTCGGGGGGACGTCGAGGTCGGCGAGCGCCGCCGCGAGGTCGAGGTCGCTGTTGAGATACCCCGAGATGAACGACGCCGGCGCGAACCGAGCGTTCTCGACGTGGGTCGTCCGCCACTCGTAGTCGACCCACCCGTCGCTCACGTTCGCGACGTCGTAGTAGCCGTGATCGGCGTTGAAATACCGGATCGAGGGCTTCGACGTCAGGAGATTAAAGAGCGCCTCGCCGGCGAACGGCGCGCGCAGCAGCTCGCGGAGCCACGGCTTCGGCGGGGACGGTCCGGCGACGGTCGTCGGACAGACGCCGAGGAAGCCGGAGAGGTCGACGTCGTCAGCGGCCGCCGCGGCGTAGGCGGCCGACAGCGACGAGGCGACGACCGCCGGCGTCTCGAACTCCGCGAGGAGGTCGGCGACGAAGTCCTCGTACAGCGCCGCGGAGTACCGCAGCGGCGGCCGGTCCGACCGGCCGTACCCCGGGAAGTCGGGCGCGATCACGTGGTGGTCCTCCGCGAGGTCCGCGAAGACCTCGCGCCACTCGCCGCTGGAGCCGGCCGCGTTGATCCCGTGGAGCAACACGAGGTCGCGGTCGTCCGGATCGCCGGCCTCCGTGTAGTGGACGTCCATGCCGCGCCAGCGGTACGTGGCGTCGTCGCCGACGAGCGGCGACTCCAGTTCCCCCTGGTACCTGAGTCCGCCGTTGGCCGCCGCAAGCGCGCCGACGCCGAGAAGAGCCGTTCCCGCGAGGTGTCTGAGCTTCATGGAAACCTGTTGGTTCGCGGGCGACTTATACCCGATGGGAGACGGACCGCGTCGCGGGCCGATCAGTCGACGCGGTCGGCGACCGCCGCCCCGATCTCGTCGTAGTCGGGGAACTCGGGATGCTCCGTCGCGACCCACGCGTAGCGGACCGTTCGGTCCGCATCGAGGAGGAAGACGGCCGGCCGACACTCGGTGATCCCCGTCATGCCGTCGACGTCGTGGGCGACGCCGTACTCGCGGGCGACGGACGCGCTCGGGTCCGAGAAGACACGCGCGTCGGCGCCGCGTGCGGCGAGGAGATCCTTGTGCTCGTACGGGGTGGAGATGGAGACGCCGAGGACGTCGACGTCGGCCGTCCAGCCGCGGTCGTCGATCTCGTTGTAGACGTACGTCGTCTGGAAGGCGCCGTCCATCGGATGGAAGACCAGAAGCGTCGGCCCGTCGACGACGTCCGCGAGCGTGCGGTCCTCCCAGTACTCCGTGGTGACGAGCGGCCGCGTGAAGTCGGGGGCGACGTCGCCCGTCTCGACGTGGTCGGTCGCGGGCAGGGTGACGACCTCGAAGTCGGGCATCCTAGACGTCCCCCTCCACGCCGGCCTCGGCCGTCTCGGCGGCCGCCGCGTCGCCGTAGGTCCGCTCCAGATACTCGACGATGTTTGCGCTCTCGGACATCGTCACCCCGGCGTCCTCGTCGACGAGCGCGGGCACGCTCCGCTTGCCGGAGATCCGTTTGACGACGTTGCGCTCGGAGTGCATCGGCTCGACGTATCGCGACCGGTACGGCAGGTCGAGTCGGTCGAGCACCCGCACGACGCGTTCACAGTACGGACACGCCTGCAGCCGGTACAGCGTGATCGCCGGTTCGCTCATGAGTGACGTCCGTGCGCCAGCGTTCTAACGCTGTCGGCGACGGACGGCCGGGCCGACGTGGGGACGGCCGAGACGACGCCGATTCGATCGTGAGCACGACCCGAACGGGGGACCGGGAGCCGTCGAGGGTAACCCTTTAACCGTCGCCCGACGGACGTGTAACGAGTATGGGTTCGTTGCTGATCACGTTGGCGACCGCCGTTCCACAGCTACCGGCTCTCGAGGGGCCGGTCGTGACGCTGATCGGGATCCTCGCCATCGTGGTGCTGCTCGGGATGTCCGCGTTCTTCTCCTCCTCGGAGATCGCCATGTTCTCGCTGCCGAAACACCGCGTCGACAGCCTCGTCGCCGAGGGCGTCAAGAGCGCGCGAACGATTCAGAACCTCAAGGAGAATCCCCACCGGCTGTTGGTGACGATCCTCGTCGGAAACAACCTCGTCAACATCGCGATGACCGCCATCGCCACCGCGCTCATCGGGATCTACGTCGAGAGCGCGCTGTTGACCATCGTGCTCACGACGTTCGGCATCACGGCGATCGTCCTGCTTTTCGCGGAGACGGCGCCGAAGTCGTACGCCGTCGAACACACCGAGTCCTGGTCGCTTCGGATCGCCCGGCCGCTGAAGCTCTCCGAGGCCGCGCTCTATCCGCTCGTCGTCGTCTTCGACTACCTCACCCGGATCGTCAACAAGGTCACCGGCGGACGGGCGGCGATCGAGTCGACCTACGTCACGCGCGAGGAGATCCAGAACATCATCGAAACCGGCGAGCGCGAGGGCGTCATCGAGGAGGAGGAACGCGAGATGCTCAACCGCATCTTTCGGTTCAACAACACCATCGCCAAGGAGGTGATGACCCCGCGGCTCGACGTCACCGCCGTTCCCAAGGAGGCGACCGTCGAGGAGGCGATCGAGACGTGCATCCAGGCGGACCACGAGCGCGTCCCCGTCTTCGACGGCAACCTGGACAACATCGTCGGCATCGTCACCGTCCGCGACCTCGTCCGCGAACTGCGCTACTCGGAGGGCGAACCCTCGCTGGAACGCGTGGTCAAGCCGACGCTGCACGTTCCCGAGTCGAAGAACGCCGACGAGCTCCTCGCGGAGATGCAGGACAACCGCCTCCAGATGGTGATCGTCATCGACGAGTTCGGCACCACCGAGGGGATCATCACCTTGGAGGACATGGTGGAGGAGATCGTCGGCGACATTCTGGAGGGCGACGAGCCGGAACCGATCGAGTTCATCGAGGAGAACGTCGCGTACGTGCAGGGCGAGGTGAACATCGACGAGGTCAACGAGATGCTCGACATCGATCTCCCGGAGGGCGAGGAGTTCGAGACGCTCGCCGGGTTCGTCTTTAACCGCGCCGGCCGCCTCGTCGAGGAGGGCGAGGAGATCGAGTTCGACGGCGTCCGGATCCGTATCGAGCGCGTCGACAACACCCGGATCATGAAGGCGCGCGTCACCGTCCTCGAACGCGACGGCACGGACGTGGCCGACGGCGCCGACGCCGAGGAGGCGGACGCCGGAGACGTCGCCTGACTCGACGATGCAGGGTGACTCGGAGACGGCCGCGCCCTTCCGTCTCCGCTGTGTCGGGTCCTCCTCTTGGATCGACCGCATCGAGGAGGTCGTCACGGGGATCGACGGCGTCGAGGCGACGTTTCACGAGTTCACGCCGGACCGTTCGGACACTACGGATCCCCCGGACGAGGTGGACGCGACGGACGACCCGCCCGACTGCCTGCTCACCGCCACCCGGAATCCGACGACCCCCGCGGCCGACGGGCCCGCTTCACCGGTTCACGTCGTCGCGCCCGTCGGGTCCGACCCGGAGGACGGCGACAGACCGTCGGCGGATCCGGCGGTCGGCGCGACGTGGGTGGTCCCCCTCGACGGGGCCGGTCCGGGCGTGACGGGCGAGGCGGGTCTCCGGCGGGTGATCGAACGGGAACGGGACGCGGCGGCCGAACGCGTGGACGCCGCTCGGTTCCGAGCCACGGCGGGGGATCCGGACCGGTTCGTCGCGACGCTCGACCACGACGGCACCGTCACGTCGATCAACGCTGCCGCCGAGCGGCTGCTCGATGCCTCGGAGCCGACGCTCGTCGGCCGACGGCTCTGGGCGGTTCCCGGACTGAGTCGCGGCGAGATCCGCCGGCGCGTTCAGGAGGCGGTACGCCGGGCGGGGGAAGGCGAGTACGCGTCGTTCGAGGCGACGGTTCCCGGAGCCGGGACGTCGACCCGTGTCGCGTTCCGCATTCAGCCGACGGCGCCGACGCCCGGCGCCGGTCTCGTCGTCCACGGCACCGTTCGGACGGAGCTCGATCGGCTCGAAACCGAGCTCCGTGAATCCGAGGAGCTCCACCGGGTGACGCTCAACAACATGACGGAGACGGTGTTGGTCACGAACGACGACGGTGAGTTCACCTACGTCTGCCCGAACGTCCACTTCATCTTCGGCTACACCGCCGAGGAGATCCACGAGCTGGGTACGATAGACGAGCTGTTGGGGTCGGGGATCTACGACCCTGACGAGCTCCGATCGAAGGGAGTGTTGACGAACATCGAGTGGACGGCGACCGACAAGGCGGGCGAGGAGCACACGCTGCTCGTCACGGTGCGGGAAGTCGAGATCCGCGACGGGTCGGTGCTCTACAGCTGCCGGGACGTCACGGCACGCAAACAGCGTGAGCGCGCGCTCACTCAGCTTCAAGAGACCACGCGGGAGCTCCTCTATGCCGAGACGGACGCCGAGGTCGCCGCCGATATCGTTGCCGGCGCCGAGACGGCGCTCACGGACGCCGGGATCGCCGTCCACCGCTTCGACGAGGCGAAGCGCGTGCTCTATCCGATCGCGGCATCCGGGGTCGTCCGACGGGCGCTCGGCGAGATACCCGAACATACGCTCGATGACGCGAGCCCGGTCACCGAGGCCTTCCTCGAGCGACGAACCGTGGAGGGATCGACCGCGGATCGGTCGAAAACGATCGCCGGACGGGCGGGACCGGACCCGTTCGCCACGCTCGGCGGGCTCGCGGCGATCCCGATGGGCGAGCACGGTGCCCTGCTCGTGGCCGCCCCGGACGATACCCTGTCGGCCGTCGACGCGGAGGTCGGCGAGCTACTGGCCGCGACCGCGGAGGCCGCGTTCGACCGGCTCGCCCGTGACCGGGCGCTTCGCGAGCGCGACGAACGGCTTCGGGAGCGGAACGAACGGCTTTCGGAGGCGAACGCGATAAACGAGATCATCCGCGACGTCGACCGCGCGCTCGTCGACGGTGACGACCGCTCGACCATCGAGGAGGCGATCTGTGCGCGACTGACCGAGGACGACCGGTTCGCGTTCGCATGGATCGGCGAACGGACCGCACGGGACCGTACCCTCCGGCCGCGCGCGTGGGCCCCCGATGACGGCGGCTACCTCGATGAGATCTCCTTGGAGATCGTCTCGGATCCGGCGGCGGAGCCCTCAGTTCGGGCCGCCGCCGAGCGTGAGCCGGTCCAGGTCTCGAACGTCGCCGCCTTGCTGCACGACGCCGAGTGGGGACGGGCGGCGGCGTCACGAAACCTCGCGTCCGTCCTTGCGGTTCCTTTGAGCTACGACGGCGTCTCGCTGGGGACGCTCAGCGTCTATGCCGCCGAACCGGACGCGTTCAGCGAGACGGCCCGGGACGTCTTCGCGGAGCTCGGACGCACGATCGGCGCGGCGATCAACGCCGTCCAGCGCAAGGAGGCTCTCCAGAGCGACGCCGTCACCCGACTGACCTACCGGCTGCGTGACGGGCCGTCGATCCTCCTTCGACTCGCGGCCGCACACGGCTGTCGGCTCTCCCTCGAGAGCGTGGTGGTCGACGACGACCGTACCGTGGCGTTCGTGAGCGTGCAGGGAGGGCCGCCCGAGGCGGTGCTCGAGGAGGCCCTCTCGTTCGTCGACGTGACCGGCGGCGAGGTCATCCGGACGTCGGGAGGCGAGGGACTCATCAGCCTCGAGGTCACCTCCGCGCCGCTGGCCGTCAGGCTCGCCGACCACGGGGTGACTCGGGAACGCCTCACGGCGACGCCGGACGGGATCGAACTCGTCATCGACGCGCCGGGCGCGTCCGCGGTTCGTGCGGTCGACGGGCTGTTAGCCGAGCGGTTCGGGACGGTCGATCTCAAGTCCCAGCAGCGTCGAAGCTCGGAGAGCGACGACCGTCCCCTCGACGCGGCGACGCTGACGCCCAGACAGGAGGAGGTCGTCCGCGTGGCGTACCATAGCGGCTACTTCGACGCGGACCGGGACGTCTCGGGGCGGGACGTCGCGGAAACGCTCGGGATCTCACACACCGCCTTCTACGATCACGTCCGCCGCGTGGAACGGAAGCTGTTCGCGGCGCTTTTGGAGTCGCCGGACGACGGAGGTCCGGATCGTCGGTGAGGTGGCCGGCTCTCCCGGACGAACCCGGGATCGGCTTCGGTGCGATCGCCCGCGTCTGACTCCTCCATCCCCGTCTGGCTCCTCCATCCCCGTCTCATCGCCGGGGGTTTCATAGTAACCCATCAAGTACGCGGTTGGTGTTTACTATGAAATGTAACATCATAGGTTCGGGGGAGTCCTAGCAACGATTGCCAGCGATGGGACGAGATCCACCTTCGACGAGCGGCCGGGAAACGACCTACGAATGTCTGGACTGTGGCTACACGACGCCGTCGCCGACCCACCCCGGCGACTGTCCACGCTGTCTGGTCACGCTCCGGAATCGGGCGACGCCGATCGAGTAACTCACCCATGTCCACACCTACGCACGCCGAACCGACGACGAACTCCGAGCCCGAAACCGCCCTCGAGACCGCCAGACGCCAGCTCACCGAGGCTGCTGCGCACGTCGACGTCGACCCCGGCGTCATCGAGCGGCTGAAGCACCCGACCCGCGTGGTCGAGGTCTCCGTCCCGATCGAGCGTGACGACGGCTCCGTGGACGTCTTCACCGGCTACAGAGCCCAACACGACGACGTCCGTGGCCCGTACAAGGGCGGGCTTCGGTACCACCCCGACGTGACCGCCGACGAGTGCGTCGGCCTCTCGATGTGGATGACGTGGAAGTGCGCGGTGATGGACCTCCCGTTCGGCGGCGCGAAAGGAGGGATCCTCGTCGATCCGAAGTCGCTGAGCCGCGGCGAGAAGGAGCGGCTTACCCGCCGGTTCGCCGAGGAGATCCGTGACGAGGTCGGGCCCAGCCAGGACATCCCCGCGCCCGACATGGGTACGGACGCGAGCACGATGGCCTGGTTCATGGACGCCTACAGCATGCAGCAGGGCGAGACCATTCCCGGCGTCGTCACCGGCAAGCCCCCCGTCATCGGCGGCAGCCACGGCCGCGAGGAGGCTCCGGGCCGAAGCGTCGCCATCGTCGTGCGCGAGGCGGTCGATCACTACGGGATGGACCTCGGCGACGTGACCGTCGCGGTTCAGGGGTTCGGAAGCGTGGGTGCAAACGCCGCCCGGCTGCTCGACGACTGGGGTGCCACCGTCGTCGCCGTCAGCGACGTCAACGGCGGCATCTACGACACCGACGGGCTCGACACGCGCGCGGTTCCGTCCCACCACGAGAAGCCCGAGGGCGTGATGGGCCACCCGGCACCGAACACCGTCACGAACGAGAAGCTGTTGGAGCTCGACGTCGACGTGCTCGTACCGGCCGCCGTCGGCAACGTCATCACCGCCGACAACGCCGCGGACGTCCGCGCGCCGATCGTCGTCGAGGGCGCCAACGGTCCCACGACGAGCCGTGCCGACGCGATACTCGCCGAGCGTGACGTCGCCGTGATCCCGGACATCCTCGCGAACGCCGGCGGCGTCACCGTCTCATACTTCGAGTGGCTCCAGGACATCAACCGCCGCAAGTGGTCCGAGGAGCGAGTGTATAACGAACTCGAATCCGAGATGCTCGACGCCTGGCGGGCCGTACGCGCCGAGGTCGAGGCCGCCGGGATCACGTGGCGTGACGCCGCCTACGCCGTCGCGCTCGAACGCATCGGCGAGGCGAAGGAGGCCCGCGGACTCTGGCCGTAGCCCGCGGCACGCCTCTTATATCCCCCCACGTCGCCCGGCGGCGAACGGTTTTGTCATCGCCGACCCAGGATCGGCCATGGGATCCGTCACGACCGACCTCGTCAACGGCACCGTCTCGCTCGTCATCAGCGTCGTCGTCATCGCGCTGCTTGCCGATGACGACGCCGAGCCGTACTCGCTGGGCGACCTGCTGCTCGCCGCCGGCGTCTCCGCGTTCCTCTCCGGCTACTTCACGAGTTACTTCGCGAAGTGACCGGAGCCCCGTCGGTACGTCGGTCGCCGCACGCGTCGTTCACTCACATGGAGTCCAGCAGCACCTGCTTTCGACGCGTGAGGTCGAAGGCGGCCTCCTCGGCGTCCAGCCGCTCTAAGAAGGTGAAGACGTCGCCGCCGCGCCGCTCCGCGTGCTCCAGCAGCGTCTCGATCCCCGGGCGGTTGAGCGCGTACGACTCCAGCAGTCCGCAGACGAGCGCCAGCGCGACGCCCGCCTCGCCGGACGGAAACGCGGGATCGACCGCGCCGAGATCCGGATCGGAACCGGCCGACGGCTCCTCGGGATCCGCCCCCGCATCCGCCGCCGCATGCGTCGTCAGACAGCGGGTGCAGATCGCGGTCATGTCGGCCGGCGCGTGCTCGTGCAGGCCGTCGGGCACGACGAACGCCACGACGTCGGCTCCACATCGAGGACAGGGCATGCCCGTCCGTCGGCTCCGTGATCACTTAAACGGTCGAACGCGGCCGCTCGCGGATAGGTGAAACCGGAGCCGCTCGGCAGCGAGGACGGAACGGTCAGCTCGCGGAGACGGACTCCGCTTCGTCGGCTTCCTCCTCGGCTTCCGCCTTGGCCTTCTTCTCCTCTTCCTCCTTTTTCGCCTTGATCTTTTTCAGACGGAAGATCTCCTCGCGTTCCTGCTCCTCGAGCTTCTGCTCGATGTACTCCTGGTTCTCGTAGAGCTGCGGGAGAAGCGTGAACTCGAGGGCGTTCACCCGCCGCTTCGTCGTCTCGATCTCCTCCAGCATCTTCTTCATCGCCGTTTCGACCTCGGCGGCGAGGATTATCGTCTCCAACAGATCCTCGTAGGCGTCCGCGGCCTCGTCGATCCGTGCGGAGGAGCCGAGCAGCCCGTATCCGCGCTCGTCGAGGTTCTTGCGCACCTTCGAGGACTCGATCTGCGGCACGACGACCCCCATGATGTTCTTCGACTGCGTGGTGATCTCGGGGTGTTCTTTCAGCGCCGCGGCCGCGCCGCGGACGGCGACGTCGCCCTCCATCGCGCGTGCCATGTCGAGCTTTCGTTGGGCGCGTTCGTAGTCGTCGGACAGGTCCGATCGGACGTCCTGCGCCTGATCGAGGATGTCCATGAACTCCATGATGAGGCCGTCACGCTTCTGTTCGAGCGTGTCGTGGCCCCGCTCGGAGAGCTCGATGCGGTCCTCGATCGCCATCAGGTTCTTGCGCGTTGGTTTGACGTCCTTGGCCATGGTGGATCAGTCGGCCGCCTCGACGACCTCGCGCTCGGAGTCGTCCTCGCGATAGTACTTCTCGATGAACTCCTCGTCGACGCGGTTGAGCTCCTCCTTCGGCAGCATCGAGAGGAGGTCCCAGCCGATGTCGAGGGTGTCCTCGAGCTCTCGGTTCGTCTGGAAGCCCTGGTCGATGAACTCCGTCTCGAAGGCGTCAGCGAAGTCGAGATACTTGTTGTCGCGCTCGGAGAGCGCCTCGCGACCGACGATGTTCACGAGGTCACGGAGGTCCTCGCCCTCCGCGTACGCCGCGTACATCTGGTCGGAGACGCCGCCGTGGTCCCCGCGGGTGAGCCCCTCGCCGATCCCGTCGTCCATCAGCCGCGAGAGGCTTGGCAGGACGTTGACCGGGGGCTGTAGCCCCTGGCTGTTGAGGTCGGGGTCGACGTAGATCTGCCCCTCCGTGATGTAACCGGTCAGGTCCGGGATCGGGTGGGTGTCGTCGTCGCCGGGCATCGTGAGGATCGGGATCTGCGTCACCGACCCCTCCCGACCCTCGATCCGACCCGCACGCTCGTACAGCTGTGCCAGGTCGGTGTACATGTATCCGGGGTAGCCACGGCGACCCGGAACCTCCTCGCGGGCGGCACCGATCTCACGCAGCGCCTCACAGTAGTTCGTGATGTCGGTGAGGATGACGAGCACGTGGTAGTCCTTCTCGAAGGCGAGGTACTCGGCCGTGGTGAGCACCATCCGCGGGGTGACCGTCCGCTCGACGGCGGGGTCGTCCGCGAGGTTCATGAAGACGACGGAGCGCTCCAGCGCGCCGGTGCGCTCGAAGTCCTGCATGAACTCGTTGGCCTCCTCCTGGGTGATCCCCATCGCGCCGAAGATCACCGCGAACTCGGAGCCTTCGCCCTCGTCGCCCTCCTCCTCGGGCACGCTCGCCTGTCGAGCGATCTGCATCGCCAACTGGCTGTGTGGCTGGCCCGAACTCGAGAAGATCGGCAGCTTCTGGCCGCGAACGAGCGTGTTCATGCCGTCGATGGCCGAGACGCCCGTCTCGATGAACTCCTCGGGGTACTCCCGCGAGTACGGGTTGATCGCGGCCCCGACGATGTCCTGTCGCTCCTCGGGGACGATCTCCGGGCCGTCGTCGATCGGGCGGCCGGAGCCGTCGAGCACCCGTCCGAGCAGGTCCTCGGTGACGGGCATCTTCATCGTCTCGCCGAAGAAGCGGACGGACGCGTTCTGGTCGATACCGGAGGTGCCCTCGAACACCTGGATGGCGACGACGCCCTCCGAGGATTCGAGCACCTGTCCGCGCAGCGTCTCCCCCTGGGCCGTCTCGATCTCGACGATCTCGTCGTAGCCGATCGCCTCGTCGACCTCGGCGTACACCAGCGGGCCGCTGATCTCGGTGATGGTTTGGTATTCTTTCATGGTCAGTAGAGGCTCCGGATCTCCTCAGTGATCTCGGCTTTGAGATCCGCGACGTACTCCTCGTAGTCCTCCTGTACGCCGATGCGGTTGATCTTCGGGGCGGCGTCGGTCGAGACGAGATCCTCGACCGGGACGCCGGCCTCCAGTGCGGAGAACGCCTCGTCGTTGAACGTCTCGATCGCCGTCAGCATGAGGTACGTCTTCTCCGGCGGACAGTACGTGTCGACCGGGTGGAACGCGTTCTGCTGGAGGTACGCCTCACGCAGGTAGCGGGCGACCTCGAGGGTGAGCTGCTGGTCGTCCGGCAGCGCGTCCTTGCCGACGAGCTGAACGATCTCCTGGAGCTCCGTCTCCTCGTCGAGCACGTCGACGGCCCACTGTCGCTTCTCCGCCCAATCCTCCTCGACGTTCTCCTGGAACCACGGATCGAGCTGATCCTTGTACAGCGAGTACGACTCGTTCCAGTTGATCGATGGGAAGTGACGGCGCTCCGCCAGGTCCGCGTCGAGCGCCCAGAACGTCTTCACGATACGCAGCGTGTTCTGGGTGACCGGCTCCGAGAAGTCGCCGCCGGGGGGGCTCACCGCGCCGATCGCGGAGACGGACCCCTCCGTCCCGTTGACGTTCTCGAAGTAGCCGGCTCGCTCGTAGAACTGCGCCAGGCGGGCGGCGAGGTACGCGGGGTACCCCTCCTCGCCGGGCATCTCCTCCAGCCGGGAGGAGATCTCGCGCATCGCCTCCGCCCACCGCGAGGTGGAGTCGGCCATCAGTGCGACGTCGTAGCCCATGTCCCGGTAGAACTCCGCGATCGTGATCCCCGTGTAGATGCAGGACTCACGCGCCGCGACGGGCATGTTCGACGTGTTCGCGATGAGCGAGGTTCGCGCCATCAGCGGGTTGCCGTTGGCGGGGTCCTCGAGCTCCGGGAAGTCCTCGATGACCTCGGTCATCTCGTTGCCGCGCTCGCCGCAGCCGACGTAGACGATGATGTCCGCGTCGGCGTACTTCGCGAGCTGGTGCTGGGTGACGGTTTTCCCCGAACCGAACGGGCCCGGAATCGCGGCCGTCCCCCCCTTCGCGATCGGGAAGAGACCGTCGAGGATGCGCTGACCGGACACGAGCGGCTTTCGCGGCGTTCGCTTCTCGACGGTGGGTCGCGGCTCACGGACCGGCCACTCCTGATGCATCGACACGTCGACGCCGTTCGAGAGCTCCGCGACGGTCTCAGTGACGTCGAACTCGCCGACCTCGATGGCGGCGATCTCCGCCGTCTCGTCCCCCTCGAGGGCGTCCGGCGGCACCATCACCTTGTGGTCGATGGTGACCGTCTCCTCGACGACGCCGACGACGTCGCCGCGGCCGACCTCGTCGCCGACCTCGACTGTCGGTTCGAACTCCCACTTCTTCTCGAGGTCGATGCCGGGCGCGTCGACCCCGCGGTCGAGGTACGGACTGCCCATCTTGCCCTCCAGCACGTCCAGAGGACGCTGAACGCCGTCGTAGATGGCGTCCAACATTCCCGGACCCAGGTCGACCGACAGCGGCTCGCCCGTGTTCTCGACGGGCTCGCCGGGGGCGACGCCGGAGGTCTCCTCGTACACCTGAATGGTCGTGATGTTGCCCTCGATCTCGATCACTTCCCCCATGAGTCCTTCGTCGCCGACGTAGACGACGTCGTTCATGCGGGCGTCGAGGTCGCGGGCGCTCACGACCGGACCGCTCACGCTTTGGATGACACCGTCTCCGGTGGTTTCCGTGGATTCTGCCTTGCTCATATCATTCGTCCTCCTCCATCAGGTCGATCCCGATGGCTCGTTTGATCTGGTCGCGAAGCCCGCCGCTGCCGGCGCCCGAGGCGCCAAGCGTCACGAGGACGGGCTCGATGCTTCCCTCGACCCGCTCGCGGGTCCCCCGCGAGAGGTGGTCGAGGTCCTCGTCGTGCATCACGATGATGCCGGTCCCCTCGTCATCGAGGGTCCGCTCGACGGCGTCGTCGAGGCGTTCCGGCTTCTCGTCGTCCGGCACGTTCTCGAACTTGCGAACGCCGGCGAGCCGGAAGCCGGTCGTGAACTCCGGACTGCCGACGACGGCGATCTCCTGGCTCATGTTATCACCAGCTCCTCCTCGATCTCGGCGGCCGGCAGCCCGGCCTCCTTCCCGCGGGCGATCGCCCGGATGTTCTCCACCTCGCGCTCCTTCGCGAGGATGTACGAGATGATGGGCGTCACCGACACCGGGTGGATCGTGCCCAGCCGGTCGCCGTACGCCAAAAGCGCCGTATCGGTCGCGTGCTCGAACGCGATGAGGCTGTCCGCCTCCTCGAGATCGCGCAACGCGGGCCCGAGCTCGTCGGCGTACTGGCTGTCGGTGATGTACTCGACGAGTTCATCGAGGTTTCGTGCGAGGCGGGCGAGCGTGTCGCGGGTGAACAGCTCGCCGCCCTCGATGAAGTACTCCGCGGGGTCGATCTCCGCACCCGAGCGCGCGAGCCGGAGCGCGTTGTCCGCGTTCCGGAAGTCGACCTCCGCCTTGAGGAACGCCTCGTACTGGCGGGTCGGCTCGTCGTTCGGGAGGTTCCCGAGCAGGCGCTCGTAGAACGCGCGGTCGACGGCGTTCTCCAACGGCACCAGCGTGTCCGTCTCCTCGTACTCGGCGTACGCCTCCCGGAGCGGGGGGCCGTAGATCGTGTCCTCCAACACCTCGACGACGGCCTCGATCGAGTCGGCCTCGAGCAGCCGACGGATCCGGCGGTCGTCGAACTCGCCGGCACGGATGAGGTCGACTTCGACCGCCTCCGTGCCCGCGTCGGTGTAGATCCCCCGGATCACGGTCTTCACGTTCCACGCGTCGAACTTCCGGAGGTAACGGGCGATCAGGTCGTAGAGTCCGCCCTCGCTCCAGCGCAGGATGCTCTGGAACTGCTTTGCGAGGTTTCGATTCAACGAATACTCGATGAGGTCGACGCCGGCGTGTCGACTCCCCAACGCGTTTATCTCCGCGTCGTAGGTCGACTCCTCCATGAAGCGGGCGATCTCCGACGGGCTCATCCGGGTGAGCTTGCGGTACTCCTCGTCGCCGTAGAGGCTCCCGCGACGGGCACGCACCCGTGCGACGACGAACTCCGGATTCGAGCTGCCGGCTGCACTCATTGGTCGAACAGTTGCTCCGAGAGGTTTCGTAACTCGTCGTCCCAGACGTCCTCCAGGACGGAGTCGAACGTGTTGTTCACGCGGACCCGGGAGCCGTCGCTCTCGGCGACGACACCGCCGAGACAGTCGGTCTCCCCGTCCACCTGTGCGTTGCGTCCCTCGACCAGCTCCTCCAGCAGGTCGACGTCCTCGGCGCGGCCGTAGACGGCGACGTCGGCGTCGTCGCTGAACTCCGCCAGGCTCGCGTCGAGCAGCGCCTCCGTCAGTTCGCGGCGTCGGTCGCCCTCGAGTCCGGCTATCGCCTCCTCGACGCCGTCACGGACGTCCTCGAGGACGTCACGACGGGCGGCGAGCCGCTCCTGTTTTGCCTCGAGCTTGGCCGACGACAGCGTCTGCTCGCGCTCCTGGTCGATCTGCCGTTCGACCTCAGCGAGCCGCTCCTCGCGGATGTGCTCGGCGTCCGCTTCCGCCTCGGAGATGATCCCCTTGGCCTCGGCTTCGGCCGCCTCGCGTATTTCCTCTGCACGCGCGCGGGCCTCGTCTCGAACGTCCTCAACGACGGTATCCAAACTCATTGGTTGGAAAGAGACTGGTTAGACCAGGAAGACGACGACGAGTGCGAGGATGACGATCGTCTCGGGGAGCACTGTCAGAATGAGCCCGTTGACGAACAGGTCCTCGTCCTCGGCCATCGCGCCGACCGCGGCGGATCCGATACCCCGCTCCGCGTATCCGGCCCCGAGCGCCGCAAGACCGACCGCGAGCGCGGCGGCAGCCGTTGGGTCCGTCAGCGTTCCTTCCTGCAGTACCACGTTCCCGAGTTCGTTGGTAGCTTCAAGCATTGGTAGTAGTTGCGGTTGCTCGTCTCCGAACAGTTCGTAGTTGCCTTCAGAGGAGACATAAAGCTTCCCAAACGAACCGACGAGAACGACCGACAGGCGGTCTCAGACCCACGTCTATGGGGATAATTCACACGCATTGGCGGCCACGCCGCCTGAAAAGCGTATATAAACGCAGACGGCTACTCGTCGGCGGTGTACCGCCGCACGTAGCCGAACGGCTCGTACTCGTCGCCGCCGCCCTCGTAGAACTTGCCGAAGAACTCGACGTACTCGAGGCGGATCCCCTGAATGCCGGCGGCCGTGATGCCGAGCAGCAGGACGACGATGTGGCCGATGATGGCGACGAGGATCCCGCCGATCACGCCGATGGCCGTGAAGTCGGGGCTCGTCGTCATCCCGGCAAAGACCAGCTCGACCTCGCCGGCGGCCGCCCGCTCCTGAACGTTCGCGAGGTTGCTCGGGGTGAAGATGAAGTTGAAGCTTCCGGCGCCGCCGTCGTCGATGTAGGCACCGAACGCGAGCAGGTTCGCCGCGAGCGCCATTCCACCCTTCGCGAGCAGGACGGCCATGATCCGAGCATACGAGACCACGTTGACGACGGGTGAGAGCACTTCGGGCAGCTCCGCGGGCTCGCCGATCGCGATCAGAACGACCCCGACCGCCGCCGCGACGAGTCCCGCAATGCCGACCGCGGCCGGGAAGCCGGCGAAACTCACCGCACCGAGGGTGAGGACCGAAGCCGACTCGAAGATGAAGTCCGGCTTCGGACCGGGGAGGTGCTGGCTGAAGATCCAGATCCAGATCCCGTTGAGCAGCAGGAGCCACGAGGCGCCCTCGTATATCGCGTGCTTGAGGTCGTGCTGTTGATAGAGGCTCACGAACCCGAGTAGGTACCCGACGTTCAGGTGGAAGATGCCGAAGAGCACGCTCACCACCAGCCACGCCAGCGCCCACTCGTTGGCACCCGGCGAGAGCCCCTTGGAGACCTCCCACGCCTCGATGCCGAACAGCGGGTAGGCGTGGTACCCGAAGACGTCGATCCCGTAGTAGATCCCGAAGAGGATCGTGAACGCGCCGGCCCAGATCGCGACCGCACCCATCTCACGCATCGCGCCGTCGTACGAGCGATACATGAACGCGCCGATGCCCGCGTACAACAGCCCGTAGCCGATGTCCCCGATCATGAACCCGAACATGAGCGGGAAGGTGAGGAAGACGAGTAGCGTCGGGTCGAACTCCGAGTACTTCGGTCGGCCGAAGCCCTGAACGAGCAGCTCGAACGGACCGGCGGCGCCGCCGTTATCCTGCACGACGGGCGGCTCGTCGCGCTTCGCGTGGCCGCCGTCGGTGGCCGCCT
>CAZIFX010000027.1:0-25998 GCA_964538415.1 uncultured Halobellus sp. | reverse complement strand
ACTTCCGCCGTGAATGTGACCGATCCATGTCTTTGGTTGGCATCTCTCAGGCGAAATCTTTGGATCGGTGAAGAAAAAAGAACCGCCTATACATATTGGGCTGACACGGATGTCGAACGCGGCCCACAACTGACGGTTGAACGAGGGTGCGTCGAGAGCATGGGTGTCCGAACCACCAAGATACCGGAGTACCAACGAAATTCGGCACGTTTCGAGGCGGAGCCCCGGCCTCAAGACGAGGGGTTCCGACTGGTCGGACACGAAGCGAGTAGGCCGGAGAGGACGGCGCGGAACGGAGTTCCGCGGGCCGTGCGAGCGGGCAAAGCCCGTGTGCAGAAGTCGACATGCTTGAAAACCGGGCGACGAGGCTCCCGCCCGCTGACTCGCTACCCGACGCACGCTTTTCGGGAGCAATCGTCCCGGTGACCAGTGATGTCGTCGCACACGTCGGCGGTATCACGGGCCGCGGTAGCCCGGCCCCCGAATGGTGGGGACACAGACCCCGACGGCCGTTCGGGACGGGCGAGGAACGACCTTCCTCCCGGGCGACGGCCGACGGCGAGTCCCACAGCAAACCCCTCCCTCAACGAGCGCGGTCGAAGGACGATCGAAGGCGGGAGAGGGTCGGTTACCGGCTCACGAGGCCACATCGATCGTGGCCTCGTTGCACATAAGCACCGAACCGCTACAAGTCCTGCTCGTTCCGGAGCGCTCGCACCGTATCCATACGATCCTCGGGATGGTGGAGCTCGCCAGCCTCGTTCCACACGTAACCGGCGTCCTCAAGGATCTCGACCGCAGCTTCCTCCCCGGGGCCGAACGTGGGCGTATCCGGGTTATGCCAGAAATCAAGGCTTTCGTTTATTGGGCTGACCGCTTCATGACCGAAGCCGTTGTAGATCTCGTTGATCATCACCTGTTGGTTCGCCATCGTGACGGCGTTGAGTGCCTGACGGAAGGCCACGTCGTCGAAGGGCGGACGCTGAACGTTGATGAGCTGGAGCTGTCGCCCGTCGTCACGACCCGTTACGTACTCGAGATGGTCCTCGTCCTCGGCCGTCTCCTGAAGTCGAACCGGGTCACCGAACCAGTAATCAAGGATGCCGTAGTCACCCTGTCGTAGTGCCTCCAATTCCGCATCCCGGGTCGCTAGGGGGCGCTGAACGCGCATGTCGATGTTCGGCGCGGCGAACGGATGATCCTCGAAGGCGGGCATCTCGAACCGCTCCCCTTGGTCCCACGTGCCGTACTCGAACGGGCCGCTGCCGACGATCGGACGGTCGTCATCGATGACGGCCTCCCATGGCTCGTCCTCGTATCCCGCATCCGCAAGCACCTCGGACCAGTAGTGTTCCGGCAGGATCGGGATCTCGCCGAGCACGGAGTACTCAAACGGCGCGTATGGTTCCTCGAGAGTGAACGTGATCTCCCAGTCACCCGTCTGTTCGATCGACTCGATCGGGTCGACGAAGACGGTATATGCGGGCGTCTCCGTCTCGATGATCGTCTCGAACGTCCAAAGTACGTCGTCGACGGTGACGGATTCGCCGTCGTGAAACAGCATGTCATCACGGAGGGTGACGACGCAGGTCGTGTCGTCCGTATACTCGATGCTCTCGGCGGCCCACGGCTCCGGCTCGAACGTCTCCGGATCGATCCGCGTCAGGAAGTCATGCATGAACATCGTCGGCGTGTTGTTCCGACTCGGCCCCCTGACGTTGTGGTGGAAGGGATTGAGCTGGTCCGTCGGGTCCCAGTTGTTGGTGGCGACTCGCCGGCCATCCTCGGAGGCCGGCTCCATGAACGCCCAGTTCCAGACGGTACCGAAACCACCCTCAAGCGGGTTGAACACGACCGAGTCCAGCTCGACCTGATCGGTGTTTACGCCGAGGATCTCCTCGTTATAGAGATGTTGGTTTTCGAACCGCAGCTCGCCGAGGAGTCGCTGAGACTCATGGACCAGCTCCTGTCTGTCGTCGAAGTCGATCTCCCGGCGCTGTTGCATCGCGACCTCGTCGTACTCGTCGTCGGAGAAATCGAACCAGTTCCGCTGCCCGTCGCTGTGGAATCGATCGACGAGAATGCTGTCCGGATCGCCGTCCCCGGACGTCCAGTTGTAGGTGACGAGGTCCAGCTCCGCGTTCTCCTCGCGGTCGACGAGCACCGTGATCTCCTCGGGGATCTCGTGGACGTCGATCCCGAGCGCGTCGCGGTACTGCTCGGCCATGTACCGGACGCACTGGAATCGCTCCGGATAGTATCTCTCGGTGTTGACGACCCAATCGATCTCGTCTCGAACCTTCCGCTCCTCATCCAGTCCTTCTTCGACTTCCCGGTCCTGATCGGCGTCCTCACCGAGACACCCTGCGATCGATGTCGACGCCAGCGCGGTCGTACTCACGCCGAGCTTTTTTAAAAAGTCTCGCCTGTCTTCCGTCATACACGTGCAGGACCTACCGTTACGGATTAAAACGACCCCCAAGCATGCTCGGGGGTACCATGGAGGTCGCAAAGGCGCGGTAAAACGAGGAGTACGTGTGAACGGCGGGTTCAGTCGTCGCTCACGTCGATGCCGTGGCCGGGGCCGGTAATGTCGATGATCGGTCCCGTATCGTCGACGACGTCCTCGGCGAGCAGCCGATTTCCATCGAGATCGACGTGTGAAAACGCCTCGGTTCCCGCAACGAGGTGAGCCGCGGTGTGAATCGCGACCGCGCTCTCCAGCATACATCCGATCATCAATTCGACGTTCGCGGCTTCGGCGATTTCGACGATCGACAGTGCGTCGACCAGCCCGGCTTTCCCGAGCTTCAGGTTCAACACGTCCACGGCCTCCTCGCGAACGAGACGGATCGCGTCCGACGAAGTGAACAACGATTCGTCGGCCGCGATCGGGACCGGCACGCGACGGCTTGCCTTCGCTAGGCCCGCCACGTCATCACGATGAACCGGCTGCTCGACCAGCTCGAGCGTGATCCCGTGGTCGGACGTTGCCTCCGCAAACCGGAGCGTCTCCGACACGGTCCATCCCTGATTCGCGTCAACCTTGATGGACGCCTGCGGGGCGCCGTCTGCCACGGCCAGCAGCCGGTCGACGTCATCGGAGACGGAGCCGCCGGTCTTCAGCTTCAGATGTTCGTATCCACGATCCGCTGCATCCGCGGCGCGGCGCCGTGCCTCGTCGGGGTTGACGATCGGAACGGTCATGTCCGTCTCGACCGGGCCGGTCGTTCCGCCCCACAGCTCCGCCATCGGTATGTCGAGTTCGCGACACCTGGCGTCGATGATTGCCGTCTCGATGGCCAGCCGAGACGACGGTGAAAACGGAGATGCAGCCGCTAGGTCGGCCGAGATGCTTCGGAAGGCCGCAACCGGTTTTTCCTCAACGATCCGACCTAGATCGGCTGCCACCTCCATGGCCGACGCTTGCGTCTCCCCGGTCACGGGCGGGATCGGTGCACCCTCACCGTACCCGGTGACCCCCGACTCAGTCTCGACGGTCACCAATAGATTTGACGCGGACTCCTGTACACCAAGCGAGATCTCGAACGGCTCCGCTAGCGGATGATCGAACGATCGAACGGAGACGTCGACGATTTCGCTCATGGCTCCACCTCCTCCGTGACGGATCGGTCGTCGGAAACGGTGACTGACTCCAGAACGGCGTCGAGGATCCGGTTCGGACCGCCGTCCTCAAGAACGTTGCCTGCCGGCAGCCCGTGGTCCACCGTTGCCGTCTCCGGATCACCCCACGTAGAGATCGCCGCGACGCTCGTTTCCGCCAAGTGTTCGATCGCGTCGATCTCATGGTCGACGCCGGCGACGGGAAACTGTTCGAAGTGTGTGCGATAGTCCCGAGCAGGCTCGTCCGCAAGTACGACCGAATCTGGCCACGCACCGTGTAATATCGACAGCGTCACGCCGGAGTAGGCTCGGTGTGAAAGCGATGCCTGCCCTTCTACGAAGACGAGGTCGTGGTCGGCCGCCGCGTCGATGACGAGTTCCTCAACCACGCCGGCCGCGAAGTCGGACGGCACCCGGTCAATGACGACTCCCCGGTGAGCTCCGACCATGACGCCCGTCTGTCCGGTCCCGACCCAGCCGGCGTTGATACCACGTTTACGTGCCGCGCGGTACAACTCGAACGTCGTCGTCCGCTTACCGACCGCGCAGTCGGTCCCCATCGTCAACACCACGGGGACATCGATGTCGTCGATCGATCCGTCCCCGACCGAGAGGTCCTCGCTTGCCGGTGGTTTACGAACGTCGTGGATGGTGACGCCGTGTTCGTCCTCCAACCGTTGCCACTCCGGATCCTCCGAAAGGAACGTGTGGAGTCCGGAAACCACGTCACAGCCGTGCGCCATTGCCGCCCGGATGTCGTGAGTCCATGCGCTCGGGAGTTGTCCTCCGGCCGGCGCGACGCCGATCACCAACGCCTCGGCTTCAGGTGCCCGTCTGAGAGCCTCTTCCATCGTCGCCACTATCGGCGCGTCGTCAGCATGCTCCGTGTCGAGGACGTCAGCGATGGTGCGGCCCGCAGTCTTCGAGTCCACGACCGCAACGGTATCGAACAGCTCACTATGCATTACGACGCCGTTTGCGGTTTTTCCACCTTTCTGCCCGAAATCGCCTTCAGCCAGAACGACGGTTGGAACCGGGATATCGAACGCTGCTCGCAGGTTCATACTTATGTACTGCAGATATTTCCTAATACGCATTCAAAGACACACCCCCAATTATTGACGGGTCGGCTGCGTCGGAACGGGCCGGTGACGTGCGTCACCGTTCAACCACTTTCTCCCAGAAGTCGAGGAAGTTCTGTCCGAGGAGACCGTCGATCTCCTCTTCGCTATATCCCCGCTCGCGTAGTCCTTCCGGAATGGCCGGCCAGTCGTCGTACGTGTCCATCGGTCCGAATCCTTGACCGATGCTGACGCCGTGTTCCTCACGGAATCCCATCCCGGCGAACGCCTCCTTAATTCCGTCGTGGAGCGGTTCGGGGAGCTCCGGCGTCCATGACCCCCAGTCGGTCCCGATGCCGACGCGATCGATCCCGACTTTCGAGATCGCGTAGTCGACGTGATCAAAGAAGACGTCGAACTCGGGGGTCGGCTCACCGGGAGCAAGGAAAAACGGCACCGCAAGTACGCCGAAATAGCCGTTGACGTCAGCCAGCGCCTCCATTTCTGCATCCGACTTCGCGCGGTCGTGATCGGCGAGTGCGCCGCTGAACGCGTGGGTTATGGCGACTGGACCCTCCGCGACTTCGATGGCATCGAGCGTCGTCTGACGACCGCAGTGAGACAGATCGATCACGACGTTTCGATCCTGGAGACGCTCAACGAACTCGACGCCGTGATTTGAGAGCCCGGCATCGACACGCTCGGTGCAGCCGATGCCTACGAGGTTCTGCGTATTGTACGTCAACTGAACGATACGGATGCCGGCCTGATGAAGTCGCTCCGTCTCCGCGAGGTCACCATCGATGGCGGCGCCGCCGTTTTGCACGTTAAGAACGACGCCGACGTGACCGCGCTCAACGGCGTTACGTGCTTCCGCCGGAGTTTTGACCTTCTCCAGCCAGTCGACGGCATCAAACCGTGCCTGCCAGCGAAGCAGATCCTGACGAACTCCCTCAGGAAACGATAGTGACGCGTCAAGGCTTCCCATCGTTGCCGACACGAGGTTCACGCCGGCGTCATCATACGCCTGCCGCAGACGACTGCGATATGACGGATCCTCCTCCAGTTGCCGCACCTGTTCGTTCTCGATCGCGTCGTACGCCGTACCCGCATCGGCACCGGCGTCAAGCGCGGCCCACATCGCTGCTTCCATTTCATCCGAGACGATCAGCGGCGTTCCCCGCGGGAAGAAGTCAAAGGTCGGTCGTGGTGCCATGTGGGACACGTCAGTCGGAACGGACGTATAGACCCACCACTCATCATACACGGGTGAATCACCCCCGGGATCAACGCTCGATACGTTCCGTCCGGATCCTGCAGCGTATTTGTTCCTTGTCTGCGAACGTTCGGCCGGGGAGGCTGGAACCTCAGAGAGGTTCAGTCGTCTCGACCGATCACGTCGCCGGGGCGACGTCCGGTGTGATCGCCATCGCGGACGACGAACTCCCCGTTGACGAGGACGTGATCGATCCCCTCGGCGTACGCGTGTGGGTCGAGAAAGTCACCGCCCTGTGCGACGGTATCCGGGTCGAACACGGTCACATCGGCGGCCGAACCCGCGACAAGCCGTCCACGGTCGGAGAGGTCGAGCCGACTCGCCGGAAGTCCGGTCATTTTGTAGACTGCCGTCTCCAGATCAAGGGTTGCTTGCTCTCGCACGTATGTTCCGAGCACACGCGGAAACGCGCCGTAGTTGCGGGGGTGCGGAGTTCCTTCGCCGAGCGGTCCGCAGGTACACAGCGAGGAGCCGTCACTACCGACCATCGTGAGCGGGTGTTGCATGACGGTTCGGACGTCATCCTCGTCCATGCCAAAATTGACGTGCATCGTGTCGTTTTGGTCCTGCAAAACGATGTCAAGAAGGATTTCCGGCGGAGACCGCTCCTCGTCTTCGCGGGTGGCAAGTTCCTCAAGCGTTCGGCCTTCGTACTCCAGCAAGTCGGGATTGCTAACGCGAGTGATCAGGACGCCGTCCCACGACGCCGACCGTCCGGCTTTCAGCTCCTCCGACAGGCGTGCGTACGTCTCCTCGTCCCGAAGCCGATCCAGCAATGCCTCGTCGCCTCCGTCGTGAGCCCACGTCGGTAACAGCGCACCGAGACTCGTGGAGGAGGCGACGTACGGGTACTGGTCACACTGGACGTCGATCCCGTCATGTTCTCGGGCGAGGTCCATACGCCGGAGAGTGTACCGTACCTTTCCCCAATTATCCGGGCCGATCGCCTTGTGATGAGAGATCTGGACGGGAACGTCGGCCCGCCGGCCGACCTCCAACGTCTCCTCGACGCTCGCGATCAGGTCGTCGCTCTCGCTGCGCATGTGAGTTGCGTAAATTCCACCATGCTCGGCAGCGACTTCCGCCAACGCCACCACCTCTTCAATATCGGCGTATGCGCCTGGCGGATAGAATAGCCCGGTCGAGAGCCCGACTGCTCCGTCTTTCATGGCCGCAGCAACGTGTTCACGCATACGCGTCAGTTCCTCGGCAGTTGGTTGGCGATCCGCGTGTCCCATCGTGGCTGCGCGGACCGTTCCGTGGCCGACCAAGGAGGCAACGTTGAGCGAGACCCCGCCGCCCTCCAAGTGATCGAGGAACTCCCCCATCGTGGTCCACGCTTCGGTATCGACCTCGTCGGCGACGCCGTTTCGACCGAACCAGGAGTCGATCCCTTCGACGGCTGCACCCTCGCGTGGCGCCGCACTTGATCCGCAGTTTCCAACGACTTCGAAGGTGACGCCCTGACGGACTTTGCTGTGAGCTTCCCGATTCGCCGGGAGCGTAAAGTCCGAGTGGGTGTGGATATCGATGAACCCGGGCGCGACGACCGAACCGTCAACGTCCATGGCGACATCAGCGGCATTGTCGTCGGCGTCGGCACCGACGGCGGCGATCGTCCCGCCCTCGATCAGCACCGAGCCGTGGCGCCAAGGTGCGCCGGTCCCATCGACGATCCGTCCGTTCTCAAGCAGGATCCGTTCGGTCATGATGGTGGAGACCACGTCGGTAGTACATAAATGGAGGGCCAAGCACTACCGGGAGTGGCCTTCCCGAGACCACCCGTGAACCGTGCACAGTAGCGAGTAAACGGACGACGCTCCGGGGCCGGAGGTGATCCTTTGGGTTTCCAGGTGGACCCTCAGACCTCAAGCAGCGAGACGCGTAGCGCCGAGGACGGGAGTGGAGTGAATGTCAAGCGGTTCCTGACCGGGTCCTGTCGTGGTACCGACGGAAGTCTCCGCGGATCAATCCACACGGAGCCGTTCGATCGCGTCATGATCGGGTTCAACGCCGAGACCCGGTCGATCGGGGACGGTGAATCTCGGACCGTCAACCGCCCAGTCAGTCTCGTAGTTCGCAACCAAGGTATCGTCGACGTACTGGTTCATCACGCCGGTCGGATACGTGATGGTCGGGGTCGAGACGGTGAGGTGGGCGCTGGCCGCAGCTCCGATACCGAGTTCAACCATGCTTCCCATGAAACAGGTCATTCCGTGGGCTGCTGCGACCGTCGCGACGTCTTTCCCGCGGTGGAGGCCGCCGGTCTTCGCGAGCTTGATGTTGATGATATCGGCGGCGTCGCGCCGCGCGATTTCGGCGGCGTCCCGCGGCGAAAACGCGGATTCGTCGGCGAGGATCGGTGGATCGACCGCTTCACGAACGCGTCTCAATCCGGCGATCGCGTCGTACTCGACCGGCTGTTCCACGAGCGTAAGTCCTCCGGCAGCGTCGTCGAGTTCACGTATCTTCCGGATCGCTTCCTCCGGTTGCCATCCCTGATTGGCATCGATCCGGATCCGTGCGTTGGGCACCCTCTCGGCAATGGCCTCGATCCCAGCGCGTTCGGCGTCGTGATCGTCGCCGCCGACTTTTACCTTGAACGCACGAAATCCCTCTTCGGCGGCACCGGCGGCATCGTCCGCCATCGCCTCCGTATCCTTGATCCCGATGGAGTAGTGTAGCGGGAACGATCGATCCGCGTTCTTCGGTCCCCCGAGCAGGTCGTATACCGGACGGTCCCGTGCCTTGCCGAGCGCGTCGTGTAATGCGAGGTCGATCCCGTACACTGGGAAGGGTTCGCCCGACAGCTGTCGTTCCAGATCATCGAGGATCCGCGCGATCCGGTCCAGCCGTCGTCCCTGAACGGTCGGGGCGAGCGCGTCGTTTATCAGGTCCGAGACGGCGCCCTGAGTGAGCCCATGGGGCCACGCGGCCATCGGCGCCGCCTCCCCGTAGCCCGTGACGCCACCGTCGGTTTCAATGCGGATGACGACGTGGTCGTGGGTTTCAGACTCCTGTCCCGGAGCAGAAGAGAGGCTCGTCTGGTATTGTTTTCGAATCGGAACGGAGACGGGGATCGCGGTGACGTCGGTGACTTTCACGTACCATCACCTCCGTTAGCGGAGTCCCAGTCAGGGTAGTCACCATCGTCCATCTCATCGAGCGGGAACTTCGGCCGCTGGATGTTCCGATGATCGAACTTCCCGGGATCCATCGCAACCAGTCCGGGACTGTTGACGGGGATAACCTCACACGACATCGGCTCGTAATCGGCTCGGAAGTGGTTCGTGCTCTTCACCACGAGCACGTCGAGGCGCTCCGGCTGTATTCCGACGTGTCGCCAGATCTCCGCATCGAGTGGCTGAACCCGATTGTCGACGAGGATGATCTCGACGTCGCCACCGTCGACGCTGTCGCCCTCGCCGCCGGCTTGGACCCGGATCGCTCGGCCGAGATTCGCCGGCGTGCCGGTTCCCATCGGTCCCGTGTTTCGAAACTTGCCGTCCGTGATCGCCTTGACGTATAGATCAACGTCCTCGATGGGCGCTCCATGCAGGTCATCCTTCTTTCCGCCGAGATCAACGGTGACGCGCTCGCCGACGCCGGCGTCGGCCGCCGCCTCGGAGACGTCCGGGTCGTGCATAACTGCGAATCCGGCGTTCTTGATTCCCTGATCCAGCAACTGACGGAGGACGGTCGTGCCGTCGGTCGCCCCGCCGCCGCCGGGGTTGTCGCCGACGTCGGCCAGTACGACGGGGCCATCCTCGGTGGCACCCTCGTCGACGAGCGTCCGAGCTCGCGTGACGGCCTCGGCGGGTTCGGGATAGTCGCCGACGAACGATTCGCGCCGGTTCCACACCGTCTCGGCGAGCTCGCGGGCCGTCGCCCGCGCCGCGTCGACGCTCGCGTCGGTGACCACCGGGATCGAAAAGCCCATCGACGGCACGTCCGCCTGGTGGAAGCCGGGGAACACGTTTACCTTGAGAACGTCGTCTCGGTCCTCCATGGCCCGAGCGTCCGCCATAAGCTCCGCCATCGGTCCCTCGCGGGTGTTCTGTTTGGGTCCGTAGGGGAGCACTGGTGGACGCTCGATCGCCATTTCGGGGTCTACCTCGCCGGCGATCGTGTCGATCAGGAGTCGCATCGCTCGCTCGCCCGTGAGTCCGGAGTCGGTATGCGGGTAACACTCATACGCGATGAGCGCGTCCGCCTCGTCGACCATTTCGTCGGTGATGTTGCCGTGGAGGTCGAGCGTCACCGCGATGGGCGTCTCCTCGCCAACGATGTCCCGAACGTCCGCGATCAGCGGTCCCTCCCCGTCGTCGCCACCCTCCTGCACCATCGCGCCGTGTAACGAGAGGAACACGCCGTCAACGTCGTCGGCGACCTCACGCAGGTCCGAAACGATGCGCTCCGTGTAGAACTCGTACGCCTCTCCGTCGACGAGTCCGCTCGGCATGGCTGCCGCGGCGATACTTGGAACGAGGGTAACGCCCGCCTCCTCGGCGACGGCCATCCCGCCGCCGATGGTGCTGTTCGTCCCTTCGAGTTCCTCAAACATCTCCTCGCCGATGTATTCGCGCCGCTCCTGGAACCGTTCGCGGGTCGTCTTCATGCCCGCGAAGGTGTTCGTCTCATGTGAGAACTCCGCGACGAATATCGTTTGATCTCCCATGCAATCGGCGAAACCCCCATCCGGTATAAATCCGGTACCGATCATGCTTTGCCCGGCCGATTCGAAGCCGTCCGGTAATTAGGCGTTCTCGCCGACTCGTAGCGCTCTACCGGGCGTCTCGCCGGTTACCTCACCATCTTCGACGACGAACTCACCATCGACGAGGACATGTGGCATGCCTCGCGGCGGGCGGAGCGGTTCATCGTAGGTTGCCCGGCTCTCGACGGTTTGCGGATCAAAGACGACGAGGTCAGCGTCCATTCCGTCACGAATCAGTCCCTTCCGTCGGAATCCCATCGCTCGGGCGGGGAGCGACGTCATTTTGCGGACCGCCTCCTCCATCGATAGCGCGTTCCGTTCACGGGCATACGTGCCTAAAACGCGGGGATAGGTACCCGCCAGTCGCGGGTGAGGACGTCCACCAAACAGCCCGTCCGTGGCGACGTTAACCAGATCGGTCGTGAGGATCCGCTCAACGTCATCCGGGTCCATCATGTAAGAGAGCATGCTCACAGCCAACTCCTCCTCAACGAGAAGGTCACAGACGGCCTCAACTGGGTGGACGCCGCGATCCGAGGCGACCGAAGCGATCGTCTTGCCCTCCAGTGTCTCGTTGGCTTCGCTCTCCACGTTCGTGATGACGATGCTGTCCCAGCCACCCAGCCCGGCGAGGTTCTCCCAGCCGTCTATCCGCCACTCATGGATGTCTCGACGGATCCGTTCCCGTGCGTCCTCGTCCTGCAACAATTCGACGACTCGATCGGGACCTTCCGCGTGGACCCAGGGTGGGAGCGTCGCCGATAACATCGTACTCCCAGCAGTGTACGGGTACTGTTCGACGGTTATGTCCACGTCACGCTCTCGTGCAGTACGGATCAGGGCGTTGCTTCTGTTCACCATTCCCTGTTGGCCAGTTCCGGCGAGTTTATAGTGGGAAAGGTGCAGCGGCACGTTCCGTTCCGCGCCGATATCGATGAACTCGTCAAGTGCCTCCCAGATCCAGCGCCCCTCACTGCGGACATGGGCGACGAACGGACGACCGTACTCCGCAAGCGGCGCCGCTAGTTCTGAGATCTCTTCAGTATCTGCGTACGTACATGGCGTGTAGATCAGTCCGGTTGAAAAGCCAGCCGCACCGTCTTTAAGTCCTTCAGCCACCAGCTCTTGCATCTCAGCGAGCTGTGCATCACTAGGTTTGGCGTCGGACATCCCCATCACGTTGAACCGGACGGTTCCGTGTCCGACCATTAGCGCAACGTGAGGGCCGACGCCGGATGATTCAACCGCGCTAAGGTAGTCATCAACGCTTCCCCACGACCAATCAACGTCCACGGAACCAGCCAAGGCAGAGAGGTGGCTAGACCACTCTTCAGCACCTCCTTCACGATGCATCGGTGCCATCGAGAAGCCGTCCTGACCGAGGATTTCAGTCGTGATCCCCTGTCGGATCTTCGGTGACAACGGTGGATCCTTGAACAGTTGCAGATCGGAGTGCGAGTGGGTATCAATAAATCCGGGACAGACCACCTTTCCATCGAGATCGATGACTTCCTTGGCATCCGGGACCTCCCCACGATAAACCCCCTCTATCCGTCCATCCGCGATACCGACGGCACCGCGAAACCACGGTGCCCCGGTGCCGTCGATGATCCGTCCATTGACCAGACTGCGATCCAGAGTCATATCAGCACATCCCGAGGGCGCAGTATAAGTTAATCCCCGATCATTATCGGTTGCAGTCAACGGCCTCAGGGTCAAATCCCGTGACCTCCGCTTGTGGAACCGTAAAAACGGGATGCCTCCCGACGATTCCGAGGAGACTCCTTCGGCCACCGATCGACCATCCACGTTCGTTCGGTCAGGACACCCAAGCCGACACGCGGGCGATCCGATGAAGGTGCCGTGCTCGCCGTGGACGCTGAAGGGGTTCCCATGCTTGGATCGCACCCCCATATGAGAGGTGGGGGAATGAAGCCCGATGGTTCCCTTTCGATAACGGATGCCACGGACGATATCCAGCGAGCGGTTCAGGGACCGGTTCGACCGCTTCAACGACATAGGCGCGACGGACCGCGGGGGCGTTAACAGGCCGGCGCTCTCCGATGAGAACGAGCGAGCACGTGACACGCTCGTCGAGTGGTTCGAGGATGCTGGGCTCTCGGTCCGTGTCGATGAGGTGGGTAATATTTTCGGGCGGCGCGAAGGAAAGAAAAACGACCTGTCCCCGGTGCTGATCGGATCGCACGTCGACAGTCAGTACAACGGCGGTCGGTATGACGGCGTCATCGGGGTGCTCGGGAGCCTCGAGATCATCGAGACGCTGAACGACGCCGGCGTCGGGACCGAACGTCCGATCGAGGTGGTCTCGTGGAGCAACGAGGAGGGCGTCCGGTTCCAGCCGGATATGTTGGGCAGTGGGACGTTCACGGGCAAGTTCGACGTGGAGTTCGCCTACTCCCGAAAGGACAAAGACGGGAGGACGTTCGGGGAGGAGCTGGAGCGTATCGGCTATCGTGGTGAGGAACCATGCGAACCGCGTGATCTCCACTGTTACCTCGAACTTCACGTCGAGCAGGGCCCGAAACTTGAAAGGGCCGGGCTCGGCGTCGGCGTCGTCGAGGGTGTGTACGGATTCGTGTGGTTCGATGCCGCGTTCGAGGGGAGTGCGGACCACGCCGGACCCACGCCGATGCACCTCCGACATGACGCGCTGGTCGCGACGAGCGACGTCATCGAGGCGGTTCGCCGGATCACTGGAACGGGCGGGGACGATCTCGTGGGGACGATCGGCTCGGTCGACGTCTCTCCCAACGCGATCAACGTCATCCCGGAACGTGTGGAGTTCACCGTCGACTTCCGGTCGTACGACGACGGGACCGTTGACCGG
This sequence comes from uncultured Halobellus sp., assembly GCA_964538415.1. GTDB lineage: Archaea > Halobacteriota > Halobacteria > Halobacteriales > Haloferacaceae > Halorubrum. The sequence continues at coordinate 12,472 of CAZIFX010000027.1, read as the reverse complement.
GCAGCCGATCGGATCCGCGAGGAGATCGATCATGCCGCCAAGCGTGAGGGAATCGGCGCCGAACACGAGGAGATCATGCGGATCGAGTCACAGTCGTTTGACGACGCGGTGGTGGACGCGGTCGCCGATGCAGCCGACGATCTCGACGCCGACGCCACCCGCCTCGTCAGCGGCGCGGGCCACGACGCGAGCTACCTCAACCGCGTCTGTCCGACGGGCATGATCTTCGTCCCCAGCGTTGGTGGCGTCAGCCACACCGAGGACGAATTCACCGAATGGGACGACGTCGTCACGGGAGCGAACGTCCTTCTAAACGCGACCGTCGAGAAGGCAAACGAGCGACCCGTCGACGAGTAGCATATGACGGAGCGGGTCGGTCACAGAAATGCAAGGAGGAAGCCCACGACTGAAGTCGTAGGTTACTGACGAAGCCGAAGAGAGCGACCACGAACCGGAGAAAACCGACCACGAATCGGAAGGGGGAGCGACCACGACGAAGCTCACGACGGAATGAGTCCGGAAGTCCACGGCGGGCAGGGCGAGGGAAAAACCGAACGGACGACCGTTCGAGCCCGGCCGTGACTTCGAGCAGGGGTACTATCTCGACGCCGAGGAGGCGGGCGAGTTCCTGGTCGCCGTGGGCGAGTGGCTCCGCGACGGCGACGGGCTGACCTTCGTCGACGGCGTCGAGGAGCTCCCGTTCGCCTTCGGCGAGTCGGTCGAGTCGGAGGTCGGCTTCGAGGATGTCGAGGCTCCCGAACTCGAGATCCCAGGGCGAACGGCCGAGACGGCGCCGTCGCTCCGGTAACGATATATAAACAAAAGCGCGCTCGCACCGATTCGGCCCGTCGTCCGATCAGTGCGTCGCGGAGTCGAGCACGAGGGTGTCGTCCTCGAGGTAGTGCTCGATGTGGTGGGTGTGCTCCTCGAGCGTGGCGAGCTGCTCGCGAAGGATCTCACCGGTCGCGTAGTCGCCGAGTCCCTCGGCGAGCTCGATGTGCTCGCGGTAGCTCTCGATGATGTCGCCCATCATCTCGAGGTCGTTTTCGAGGGACGTTCGGACGTCGTAGACGTCCTCGTCCTCGGGCGTGACGGTGGCGTTCTCGGCGAGCGTCGTCATGCTCGCATGCGGTACGCCGCCGAGCGCCTGGAGCCGCTCTGCGAGCTCGTCGGCCGCGGCCTCGACGTCCTCGTAGACCTCCTGTAAGAAGACGTGGACGTCGAGGAACTCCGCACCTTCGACGTTCCAGTGGTGTTTGTGTAGCTGGTGATAGAGGACGTACGCGTTCGCGAGGTCCGCGTTCAGCGCGTCGATCACCTGTTCGGCCTTGTCGACGTCCATCCGCAGCCCGTTCTCCTCGACGGTGCCCGCCTTCTGGCGGACGCTCTTTTGTGTGCTCATCACTACTTCATGTTGGTTCTCCAGCGTCTTAAAGCCAGTTAGGTATCGAACGGCACGGACGGCATCCACCGATAGGATGGTAGCCGCGTGGACCGAGAGGGCGTCTCCAACGACGGTTCCTCATGTGAACGCACGTTCCTGCCCGACATGCTGATGGACACCCTGCCCTAACGATCGGACGAACGACATGCGCCGACGCACGGATCGATCGACGGGATCGACGAACAGGCGCCGAGTCCTCCACGGCGCGATCGTCACCGGAATCGGCGGTCTCGTCGGCTGTCTGGACGACGGTCCTGCCGCCGACGACGAGTCGGGAAGGGACGACGGGGAAGCCGTCGACGGCGACGTGGCCGACGAAACTCACGAGTACGCCGCCGAGACCGTGGCCGACGGACTGAGCCATCCGTGGGGGCTCGCGTTCCTACCGGAGGACGGACGGCTGCTCGTGACCGAGCGCGACGGCGACCTCCGGCTGGTCGACCCCAATGGCGACGCGAACGGCGACGAGCCCGCGAACGATCCGCCGGTCGTCGACGGAACGCCGGACGTCCTCGCGATCAGCCAGGGCGGGCTGCTCGACGTCGCGTTGCACCCCGAGTATCCGGCCGAACCGTTCGTCTATCTCACCTACGCGGCCGTGAACGCGGAGGGCGACTCGACCACCCACCTGGGTCGGGGGCGGTTCGACCCCGAGACGCCCGCAATGAAGGGGTTCGAGGTGCTCCACGCCGCCGAGCCGTTCGTCGACTCGGCGGGCCACTTCGGCTCGCGTGTCGTCTTCGGTGCCGACGGGATGGCGTACGTGACGGTCGGCGACCGGCAGTTCAAGGACTTCGGCCCGGACCACGTCTCCCAGGACGTCTCGAACGAACTCGGGGCGATCCTCCGACTCGAGCCGGACGGCTCGATCCCCGAGGACAACCCCTTCGTCGACGATCCGGACGTCGCCGACGCGATCCACGCGTACGGCCTCCGAAACACGCAGGGGTTGGTCCGACACCCCGAGACCGACGAGCTGTGGGCCTCCGAACACGGCGAGCGCGACGGTGACTCGATCACGATCATCGAGCGCGGCGGCAACCACGGCTGGCCGATCGCCCACTACGGCTGTGCGTACGGCACCGACGATCCCGTCGGTGACCGCCCCGACGAGCGCGACGACGTCGTCGACCCGGTCTACTACTGGGAGTGCGGCTCCGGCGGCTTCCCGCCCGCAGGCATGACCGTTTATGACGGCGACGCATTCCCGAACTGGGAGGGTAACCTGTTCGTCGGGACGCTCGCGGGCGAGTACCTCGGCCGGTTCACCATCGACGATCCGACCGCGGGGCATCCCGAGGTCGCCGAGGTCGAGGCGCTGCTCGGCGGAGAAGGGTGGCGGATCCGCGACGTGACCGTCGGTCCCGACGACGCACTCTACGTCGCCGTCGACGCGTCGGACGCGCCCGTCGTCCGGCTGGTACCGGCGTGATGCCGGGCCCGCGTTCGATTTTAAGTGATTCGCGGGCGACGTCCCAGCCGTGATCCTCACGACCGCCTTCGTGTTTCACGTCCTCTCCGGAGCGCTGTGGACCGGTGCCACTCTCTACGTCGTCTACGCGGTGCTCCCGCGAGGGAGCGACGGTACGCTCGGAGCCGCGGGTTTCGTCGACGCCCTCCACCGACTCCTCCTCATCACTCGCTGGACGGGCGTCGTGCTTCCAGTCACCGGCGCGTACATGCTCTGGGTGTTATATACCCCGCTCGACCTCCTGACCGCAACGTCCCGCGGCTGGGCCGTGATCGCGATGATCGCCCTGTGGGGAGTGATGAACGGCCTGATCGAGATCGGGATCCTCGATGCACGCCGCGAGGTCGACCCCGAGGTCGGGTGGGGAACGTACATGGCGGAGGGGTTCCCCGTGGCGACGCTTCCCGCGGACGGGTCCGAACGCGCCGTCCGCGTCGAGCAGCTGGCGGGCGCGGTCCGTCCCGCACTCCTCGCGAGCGGCGGCTGTGCGGTCCTCCTGCTCGTCGACGCCGCGCTGCTCGCGGGCGGGATCCCGGTGTGATCCTTCCCCGGAGCGAGCGTTGACACCTCCTGTTGAGCGTTGACACCTCCCGTTGAGCGGTCGTCGACGCCCCCGCGGAGCGGTCGCCGATGACGGCGTGCTGCGGACGCTTTTATATACGGCTCCCGTTGACGGGACCATGCCGACCGTCTCTGACACCTACATCGAGAACCGCCAGCGGGTGCAGCCGACCCACACGAACAACTACGCCTCCGCACACGGCGGAAACGTGGTCAAGTGGATGGACGAGGTGGGTGCCATGTCGGCGATGCGTCACGCCGGCGAGACGTGTGTCACCGCCCGGATCAACGAGCTCGACTTCAAGCGACCGATCCCGCAGGGCGACACCTGCGTGATCGAGTCGTACGTCTACGCCGCCGGCCGGACGAGCGTGCGGGTCCGCCTCCGGGCGTACCGCGAGTCGCCGCGGACCGGCGAGCGTGAGCTGACGACGGAGTCATTCTTCGTCTTCGTCGCCATCGACGAGGCGGGAACCCCGACACCCGTGCCCGAATTAAAAGCGGAGGACGAACGGTGTCGCGAACTTCGGGACGAGGCGCTGGAAGCGGAGGCTGAGCTGGAGGCCTGAGACGGGATCGACGGCGGTCGTCTCAGTACCCGAGGTGTTCCATGGCGCGGTCGCGGGCGTCGTAGAGGTCATCGACCCACATCTCGTCGTCCACGGCGTCACGGACGAACTCCTCGACGGGTTCCTGCGTCCGCTCGCGGAAGGCGTCCACGTCGATCTCGTCCTCCTCGACGACGGTCATTCGCTCACGGAGGTACGGGCGTCCCCGCTCGCGCATGAGTCGGTTCACTTTGCGTGCGTTGATCGCTCCCAGATAGCCCGCCTCCGCGACGAGCTGTTGATACGCCGGGTGCAGGTCGTCGTACCACTCATCGTTGCAGATGAGGTGGAGCATCGAATGGACGTGGCCGTCGAGCATCAAGTACTCTTGAACCTCATAGAAGGAGAGCACCTGGATGATCGGAACGGGATTCTCCTGAGCGTCCGCGACGCCCTGATCGAGCGCGGAGTAGATCTCCGTTCCCTCGATGGAGACGGGTTCGGCACCGAGCTGACGGACCATCTCCTGATGGGCGTCCATGTTCATCGTGCGGACGGTCAACCCCTCCATGTCGCCCGGCTCCGTCACGCGGGTTTCGCTCGTAGTGAAGTGTCTGAAGCCGCCGTTGTCGTAGAAGCCGAGCATCCGCATCCCTGTCTGGTCGCGGAAGTCATCGCGCAGTCGATCGCCGTAGGGACCGTCGAAGACGAAGTTCGCGACCTCAACGTCCTCGAAGAAGAACGGAAGCCCCACGACGTTCATGTTGGCGTAGAACGGGGTGAGGTGGCCTTCCGCGGCCGAACTGGTCGCTTCCACCGCGCCGGATTGGACCTGTTCCAGCATCTCCGTGTCGTCGCCGGCCGCACCGCCGGGAACGATCTCCACCTCGAACTGCCCGTCGGTTCGTCGATCCATGTAGTCCTGAACGGTGATCGCGGCCTGGTGGCCGTGGAACATGGGGTCCTCCGGGTACCCGTGAACTATCTGCATCGACTCCGACGGCAAGTCGTCGGCGTCCGCGTCGATATCGCCAGCGTCGGCATCCGAATCATCGCCGAGGCAGCCGGCGATCGCCGCAGCGCCGAGCGTGACGCCGCCGGTCGCAAGGAAGGATCGTCTATCCATGCAACCCAATAAATGATTATCATATATGACTATTGTGACCGGCGGCCGTTACGATCGCGGGACGACACGACTACCGTCGACATCCGAACAGCCCGTCACCGACGTCCGCATCGCCCGCCGGCCGTTCCATCTTCGTCGGTGATCGACGGACAGAGCCATTTATTATGATGGATCCAAACGAGACTGTATATCCCATGGGTGATACACGTTCTCGTCTCTCGGGACTTGCGACCCTGTTTCGGAAGGTGACCGGCGCTCTCGACGGCCTGATCCGGGTGTACGCGCTCGTCCTCGCCGTGGTGTTGACCTCCCTCGTGTTCCTGCAGGTGATCTTTCGATACGCACTCTCCAGCGGACTACCGTGGGTCAACGAGCTCTCACAGTACCTCGCGATCTGGATGGTACTCCCGCTCGCCGCCGCGCTGATCGGGAGCGACGATCACATTCGAATCAGCGTCTTCGTCGATCGACTGTCGACGCGAGCCGTCCATCGGATCGCCGTCATCGAGACGCTCGCCGTCATCGCGTTCGGATCGGCCTTCACTTACGCGGGTATCATCTACGCGTTCGAGAGCGGATTTCGATCGGTCTCGCCGTCGCTCGGGGTAGACATGTTTTATATATACGTCATACTTCCGGTGAGCGGCGTGCTCTTCGTCGTGTTCGGACTGAAACGGCTCCTCGAGCTGCTCGAGGAGGGTGCGGATGCGATCGCGACCGGCGACGTCGTCGACGTCGAGGACGGTGGGCCATGAGCTCCGCGGCGTTCATACTCGTCGTCATCGGCGCGCTCGTTGCGCTGATCTTTGCACGGTTCGCCGTTGCGTTCGCGATCGGGATGGTCGGGTTCGGCTGGCTCGTCGTCTCCGGACAGCCGCTGTCGATCCTCGCCTCACGGACGTTCGGCGGAATGAACGAGTTCGTCCTGTTGGCGATCCCCTTCTTTCTGCTCGCCGGCGAGTTGATGAACCAAGGCGGGATCACGGAGCGGATCGTCCGGATCGCAAATCTCACCGTCGGCCGACTCCGCGGCGGGCTCGCGCAGGCGAACGTCTTCGGAAGCATGCTCTTCGCCGGGATCACCGGTGCGGCGATCGCCGACGTCGCCGCGTTGGGTTCGGTGTTCATCCCGTCGATGTCGGACTCCGGCTACCGGGAGGACTTCAGCGCGGCCGTCACCGCGGCGTCGTCGATCGTCGGTCCGGTCATCCCGCCGAGCGTCATCCTCGTCGTTTACGGGGCGGTGACGAACACGTCCGTCGGCGCGCTGTTTGCGGCGGCGATCGTTCCTGGAGTCGTCCTCGGCGGTGGAATGATGACTATCATGGCCGTGTTGGCCCGGTCCCGTGACCTTCCTCGATACGAGAAACGGCCCGACCGTTCGGAGCTGCCGCGGCTGTCCATGGATGCCATCCTCGCAGGAACGATGCCCGCGATCATTCTCTTCGGCATCCTGCTCGGGATCTTCACGCCGACGGAGGCCGCCGCCGTGGCCTGCGTGTACGGAGTCCTGCTCGGCACGGTCGGGTTCGGCGTCCTAAACACGCAGGGAATACACGACGCACTCGAGAGTGCGGTCCGTCGGTCGGCACAGCTGTACGTCATCATCGGGTTCGCCGGCGTGTTGACCTGGCTGTTCGCGATCGAGGGCGTACCGCGAATGATCGCCGGGGCGATCGAAACGCTCGGACTCGGCCCGCTCGGCTTCCTACTGCTCATCTCGGTCATCCTGCTGTTCGTCGGGACGTGGCTCGAGACGACCGCGGCACTCATCATTCTCGGTCCAACCCTCGCCGACGCCGCCGTGAACCTCGGGATCCACGAGCTCCACTTCGGGATCGTGATGGTGGTCGCGCTCTCGTTCGGACTGATCACGCCGCCGTTGGGAATCTGCCTGTTCGTCGCCTCAAGCGTCTCAAACGCGGAGGTTTGGGCGATCGCCAAACAGGTGACGCCCTTTTTCATCGCCGACCTCGTCGTGTTGATCCTGTTGATCGCGATCCCCTCGCTCACGCTCGCGCTGCCGCGAGCGTTCGGGTTCATTTGACCGCGCCGGCGACTGGTCCCATCGACGCCCTCCGAACCCGCAACTACCGCTCAAGGATCAAAAACCCGAGGCCGGGATGATATATAGCTCGGGCGCACTGGATCCGGTATGGTTTATGACGCACTCGTGGAGGCGGGGTTGGATCCCGACCAGCTCTCCACCGGTCGATCGACGCGCGAGGAACGGAGCTTCGACTGGGGAACCGATCCCGAAGACGGGGTGACGCCGGACCTCGTCGTTTGGCCCGAGTCGACGGCGGACGTCGTCGCCGTGATGCGAACGGCGTCGGATCTCGGGGTGCCGGTGACGCCGTACGCCGCGGGAACGAGCCTCGAGGGGAACCCGATCCCGTCGAGGGGAGGGATCTCCCTCGACGTTTCCCACATGGACGAGATCATCGACGTGCGTCCCGACGACCTCCAGATCGACGTACAGCCGGGCGTCCTCGGTTCGGCGGTGAACGAGGCCGTGGCGGGAGACGGACTGTTCTTTCCGCCGTTGCCCTCCTCCGGAAAGATCTCGACGGTTGGCGGAATGATCGCCAACGACGCGAGCGGGATGCAGACGGTGAGATACGGCGAGATACACGACTGGGTGCTCCGACTGGAGGCGGTGCTGCCGAGCGGCGAAGTGATAGAGACCGGCGGAAAGGCGGCGAAGACCTCGAGCGGATACAACCTCATGGACCTGCTCGTCGGCAGCGAGGGAACGCTCGCCGTCATCACCGAGGTCACCCTCGAACTGTCGGGCATCCCCGAGCAGATCCACGGCGGCCGCGTGATCTTCGAGGATCGCGCGGAGGCGTCCGCGGCCGTCTCCGACGTGATACAGTCCGGCGTCGACGTCGCGAAGATCGAACTGATCGACGCGCTCAGCGCGGAGATCACGAACGCCCACCTCGAGACTGACCTTCCCGACGCGCCGATGATGTTCGTGGAGTTCCACGCGGATCATCACGTCGAGGCGGAGGTCGAGTTCTTCGAGGCCATCGTCGCGGACCACGGCGCGACCGACGTCGAGATCGCCGAGACGGACGCCGAGATGACCGACCTGTGGGAGGTCCGCGAGGAGATGGCCGAAGCGCTCGCACCGTACGATCCCGACCTGACACCCCTGACGCCCGGCGACGTGACGGTGCCGATCAGCGCGTTCGCCGATCTCATGGACCACATCGCCAACTTGGAGGCCGAACACGACCTGCTCATCCCCTGTTTCGGTCACGCCGGGGACGGCAACATCCATTACACCGTGATGGTCGACGCCGACGACGAGGCGGCGTACGAGCACGGAAAGGAGGTCTACCGCGACATCGTCGAGTACGCCATCGAAGCCGGCGGCACCTCGACCGGCGAACACGGCATCGGCCTCGGGAAACGGGAGTTTCTCGAATCGGAGTACACCCCCGCAACCGTCGATCTGATGGCCCGCGTCAAGCGGGCGTTCGACCCGGACGGGATCCTCAATCCCGGAAAGGTGCTACCGGATAGCGAGGAGTAGCGACCACCGATCGCTCGGCTCGTCTCTCGTCCGGACCGACGGGGTCCGTTTCAACGCTCGAACCGCTTCTGTGCGCCGTCGTCGACACAAGCGCTGCCGCCGTCATGAGCGCTGCCGTCGCGATGGATCGCCACCGCTCGAGGTGCGGAAAGGGACGTACCGTGCGTGACAACGGGTCACGTTCGGTTCACGCAGCTTTTCACGCCGACCGACCCAACGGGGAAGTGATGACGCCAACGCTCGAGGAGATCGACCTCGATTTCGTCCGGCTCGGTCGCACCGGCATCCGAACGAGCGAGCTGCAGTTCGGCACCTGGCGGTTCGGGCGCGAGACCGAGGCGGGGAACGTGGAGATCGACGAGGAACGGGCACACGAACTGCTCGACGCCTACGAGGCCGCGGGCGGCCGCTACATCGACACGGCGGACGTCTACGGCGGCGGCGCGAGCGAGGAGTGGATCGGCGACTGGCTCGCCGGCCGCGACCGCGAGCGCTACGCGCTCGCTTCGAAGATCTACTGGCGGATCCGCGACGGCGATCCGAACAGCCTCGGGACGAATCGCAAGAACGTCCGACACCGCCTCGACGCGCTGCTCGACCGACTCGACACCGACTACGTCGACGTCCTCTACATCCATCGCTGGGACGACGAGACCTCCGCCCGGGAGCTGATGAAGACTTTAAACGGACTCGTCGAGTCGGGCAAGGTCCACTACCTCGGCGCCTCGACCATGCGCCCGAACGCTTGGAAGGTCGCCCGCGCCAACGAGATCGCCCGGGCGGAAGGGTGGGAGCCGTTCACCGTCCTTCAGCCGCGCTACAACCTCATCGACCGCGAGATCGAGGGTGACTATCTCGAGTTTGCCCGGCAGCAGGATCTCGCGGTCTGCCCGTGGAGCCCGCTCGGACAGGGCTTTCTCACCGGAAAGTACGATCGCGACGAGGACCTCCCCGAGGATTCACGAGTCGCGGAGTCGAGTCGCTTTCGGGATTCCTACCTGACCGAGGAGAACTTCGACCTTCACGACGTGCTCGACGACGTCGCCGACGAGGTCGACGCCTCGCCGGCACAGGTCGCGCTCGCGTGGCTCTCGCATCGTGAGGGCATCACGGCACCCATCATCGGCGCCCGTACCGTCGACCAGTTGAGCGAGAACCTCGCGGCCGCGACGATCGACCTCACGGACGAACAGGTCGAGCGACTGACCGCCGCGAAGGCCGGTCCGTACGCCGGACTTTGAGGCACCGTATCCGCCCATGAACGACCGAAACGCCTCCAACGGCGCGGACGAGCAGGAATCGGGCGATGAATCCGCTCGGGAACCTGACGGGTCCACCCGAGGACCTGACGGACCCGGCCGCATGCGGGCGGCCGGGGCCGGCGTCGGCCTCGGCGGTGTACTGCTCGGCGCCGCCGCGCTCGTCATGCCCTTCCATCTTGCGGCGGGCGTCGTCGCCGCGGTCGCCGTCGGCATCTTTCTCGCCCGAAAGCAGCTCCCGATCGGATACGCGATCGGCGTCGGTGCGGTCGGCGGGATCGGGATCGTGGAGTCCGTCCCCGGTCTCGGACTCGGACTCGACGCGTTCACCCTCGCGGCGCTCGCGGTCGTCTTCGGACTCCTCGATGCCGTCGGCGGGACCCTTTCGGGTCGTCGTCGACCCTGATCGGCGACGCCGTTCGCTCACCCTGCAGTCGATCCCCCGAGCCGCCGGTGACGGAGAGCCCCGACCGTTACAGCAGTAGCGAGGCGAAAGCTCACGGCTTTAGCCGTGGGATGAAGCCGACAACTGGGAATCAAACTACGCTCGGACGCTCGGCCTGGATATTCCACCGTTCTGAAACACCAACTTTTACAAGATTTTAGTTACACGCGTAATGGTCGAGGTGAGCGTAGAAACAACGTTCCGCAATCCCAGCCGCTCTCGCCGTCGAGAGTGGCAACGTGTCACGCACATCCTCCGTGAGTGTAAGCAATGGCTTGTGGACGGTTGGGAAAGCGGCTCGCTCTCCTCGTCCGTGACGACTGGCGACATCGACAACCCGCTTTACTCAGCACTCCAAAACCAAGCGATTCGTAGCGCGAAAAGCGACTACGACGATGAACCTATCGAGTACACTGGTGAGCAACCCATCGAAGTCAACAATCAAAACTGGGAAATCCACACGACAGACAACGGTTCCGTCATCATTGGATTCCCCTGTATCAGTGATTGGTGGTACACGCCAATTCACGTCCACAACAGCATCGAAGAACCTGTTCAAGCCTTGCTCGATGGTGACGCTGAGAAGACGAAACTCAGTGTGTGGCGAGAAGGCGACGATTGGCATTGCTCGTTCACTGTCGAATACGACGAGGAAAAAGCAGGCGAGGAAACACCGATTGGCGTTGACGTTGGGCACAACTACATCCTCGCTGCAACGCCAGACGATGCGAGTGCTGGGTCGTTCCTTGTGAGTGGCAAGGAGTACAAGTTTGTCAGGCGGTACTACCGTTCCCTTCGTGATTCGCTACAGGAAGCGGGTGCGCTTCGCGCACGTAACCACGTTGGTAACAAGGAGTACCGCCGCATCCAAGAGGCTAATCACACCCTCTCAAAGCGACTTGTCGAATACGCCAGTCAGTTTGAGAATCCCGTCATCAAACTCGAAGACCTCGAAAATATTCGAGAAGGCAGCGAGTGGAACGGCGTTCACTCGTGGCCGTTCTACGAACTCCAGCAATTCATCACGTACAAAGCCGAAAAAGAAGGGATTCGCGTCGAGAAAGTTGACCCTGAAAACACGAGTCAAAAATGTAGTCAGTGTGGTGAACTCGTGGGTCGTGACGGGAGTCGGTTCGAGTGCCTGCACTGTGGGTACATTCGACACGCGGATTTGAACGCGGCTGAAAACATCAGTCAACGAGATGGTGAACCATGCACGGCGTAACACTATGGGTGACGCGAACCGTGCGGCCCAGCACGCTGAAGAACGTGCCATCCACTTCGTGGATGCCTGCCACGTGCAGGTGGGAAGGCTCGTTTGACCGAGCTACACGCGCTGGAAAGCACGCTCGTGGTAATAATCGAGCGGTGACCTGTGAGGCTGGCCACGCGAAAGCGTATTTGAGCCGCCGAGGAAACGCGCAGCCCTAATATCCCCATCGGGGAATCCCACGGCTTCAGCCGTGGGAGGAGGTCAAAGCAACGTGACGATCAGATACGGGACCAGAAAGAACGCGACGAATATCAGCGCACAGGCGAGACCGTATCCGATGCCGACGCCGGCGAGCGCACGCCACCGCGGCGCGTCGGGAACGTCGAGAGTCATGAAGGTCGATTCGGGAGCGAGCAGTTAAACGTTGAGGGGACGGGCGAGCACGTTGACCGGCCGGTTCGCGTCTCGACGCTCACACGTCGCCGGCCATCGCCCGGAAGAGTCCGTCACAGAGCGCGTCACGATCGATCGTCTCCGGCTCCCTCTCGCCGGTCGGGTCGGTCTCGGGATGGATCGTCCCGCCACCCATGCGGGCATGGCCACCGCCGTCGCCGTTGTCGATCCCGTCCAGGACGCCCGCCAGAGCGTTCCCCATGTGGACGCGGTCGTCCCGGGACCGACCCGACAGATGGATCGTCCCGTCGCGTTCGCCGAGCACCACCACGGCGCTGACCCCCTCCAGTTGGATGAGCTCGTCGGCTGCCTGCGGGATCGCGTCGACGTTGTTCACGCCGCCGACGTCCGCCACCGCGAACGATCCCTCGATCTGTCGGCCGGCGATCGCCCGTGCTTTCACCTCCA
>CAZIFX010000026.1:0-26899 GCA_964538415.1 uncultured Halobellus sp. | reverse complement strand
TAAGTAACCTGCCGCGTGGCTCGGCCGCTCGACCACACCTCGTTCGGTCCCGTGGTATCCGCCCCTTTCGGTCCCGTGGCATCCGTCCCTTTCGGTCCCGTGGCATCCGTCCCTTTCGGTCCCGTGGCATCCGCCCCTTTCGGTCCCGTGGCGCCCGACGAATCGTGCTCGCGTCGGCGAACGCGTCGACGGGACCAGGGGAACGGTCACGGACGCCGCGGATCCCGAACGTACAAGCGACGTCCGGGGATGACGTTCCGGTCATCGTATCTTCCGGACGTCGCTGATGTCGAACCCGCCGTCGTGGATCTCGGTCTCGAAGCGAACGATGTTCTCCGCTTCGATCCGCGAGAGGACGCCGCGGAACTCCCGAACGACCATGGTGCGGGCCCGCTGTGAGCCGCCGCTTTCCCAGGAGAACCGGAGCGTCCCGCTCGAGGCGTCCATCAGGGTGCCGAACTCCCCCTCCGTCAGCGCGTCCTCGTTGACCAACACGAGTATCAGTCCGCCCCAGTGATACGCCGCCTTCCTGAGCCCGCGCATCAGCATCGTGATGTCGCTCCACGCCAGGTCGTCGGAGACGGAGGAGACGAGGTCGGTGACCGAGTCGATACAGACCAGATTTCCCGTGGCGTACTCCGTGAGGTAGTCGCCGAGCGCCGTCAGCACGTCCTCCCTACGGTCGTCCTCGCCGAGGTCGGAGAGCGACCGCGTCTCCCCCTCGTACCACTCCCGCGGGATGGGGCTGACGTTGAAGAACTCCGGCGAGAGGTCCCGAAACGTGATCCCGTCGACCGCGCTCTCGACGATCTCCTCGGTCATCGTGTACTGCATCTCCCGCGTGATGTCGCCCGGGTCCGCCGTGAACGAGAGGTAATGAACCTCCGGCGGCACCTCGGCCTCGTCGTGAACGTCTCCGTAGTACAGGTCGAACAGCTCCTCGTCGGTACGTGCCAGCGCGGTCATGGCTGCGCTGGTGTAGAGGAACTCACGCGCGCCGGCACCCGATTCCCCCGCGAGCAGCACGACGCTCCCCGGCGGCGCACCGCCGTCGAGGATCGAATCGAACCTGGCGATCCCGAAGGGAACGTTTGACATATCCTCTATCCCGGGGGCTCGCCGCTTAGTGTTGTTGCTCGTCGACCGGTTCGATCCGTGCACCGTCGCCGCTCCGGGTCCGGGCGCCCTCGTTCGCCCCCCGGACGACCGAGACGTGACCGTCGACGCCCGCCGACGCGAGCGCCTCGACGCCGGCCTCGCGGGCGGCGTCGGCGTGGGTCGCGTCCGTCACCCCGTAGACGGTCGGCCCCCACGAGGACTGGCCGGCGCCGAAGACGGCCGGCGACGACTCCAACGCGGCCACGACGTCGCCGACCGGCGGCCGGTAGACCCCGCCCTGCTCGTCAGCGTACCACGCGCCGTTGAGGCGTCCCGCCTCCGCGACGGCGGCGCCGAACGCCTCCACCCGGCCCTCGGTGATCGCCGGCAACACCCGGCGCATGACGATCCCCGCTATCCGATCGGCCAGCTCCGGCGAGGCTCGCTCGACGGCGTCCCGCATGGCGGCGTCCTCGGCGGCGCCGTTGCGGCCGGGCTCCGTGTCCGGACGAACGACGAGAAACCGCCAGTCCTCGGGGATGGGATGACGGGCCGCGACCCCGGGAACGGCCCAGCTGCCGTCCTCCGGGCGCTCCGTCGTGAACCGTGCCGTCGGATGTCCGGCGTCGAGGACGAATCCGCCCGTCTCGAAGGCCGCGACGCCGATCCCGGAGCGACCGCCGCGCCCGAGCGACGGCGCACGGGACCGAACGCGCGGGTCGCGGTCGTGTGCACGGGCGACCGCCGCGAGCGTCGTCAACGCTAGTTGCGTCCCGCTTCCGAGCCCCGCGTGTCGCGGAAGCGACGCCTCGACGGTGAGCGCCGCGCCGTCGACGTCGAGGAGGGAACGGGCTCGGTCGGCGTACTCGGCGACGTCGGCCGCGACGTCGCTACTCACGCTCGATGTGACGTCGACGGTGATCGATTCGGCCGGCGTCGCCTCGATGGCCACTCGCGGGGCGGCGAGGGCGACGCCGAAGGCGCCGTAGAGACGCCCGTGAGAGAGACTGAGGTTTCCGAATCCGAAGTGCAGCCGGGCGCCGGCGCTGACGCGTACCATTGACGACGCGTCCTACGTGAAGGATGGATAAAACCGGCGTGCCGGTGGCGGGGCTTGCCGGACACGACACTCGCGATGAAACTGCTCTCCGGAGCGCGCGTCCGGGAATCAGATCGGTTCGCGGTTTCTCAGGGCCCGTCGTAGTTCTCCAGGCGCCTGACGCTGGGAATCTCCGTCACTGCGTCCTCGTCGCGGAGGATTCGGCGACCTGCTCTGCGCCGCTCGTCGCCTTCCTCACGGTTTTGCTCCCGGTTCCGCCCTCGATCCCACTCCTCGTACGCCCGGGCGCTCGCCTCGTACTCGACTGCTGCGTCCGCGAGCGTTCCGGCGATGGTTCGGATCGTCCGATACGGCCGATCGAAGGGTTCGTGATCGACCGGATCGCGGTTGAGTCGCTTCGCGACCGGCCCGAGCCGCTCCCACGCGAGTTCGAACTCGCGTGCCGCACGCGACCACGATCCCCGTCGGTAGGCCTGCTCCGCTTCTATCCACGCTCGGTGTCCCTCGGTGAAGGGACGACGCTCATCGACGAGGGCGACGAGCGCGTCGCGTTCGGCGCCCAGCTGCTCGACCTTCTCGGCGTACTCCGCGGCCGACAGCCGTTCGGAGGCGTCGGCCGCATCCGGGTCGCTCACCGACGACAGCGCCTCCATTCGTCCGTCCGTCGCCTCGACGCGGTCGCGGAGACGGTTCCAGGCGACCGTGCTTATCGTGTCGCCCTCGTGGGCGATGAGCACCTCTCGAAACGCCTCGAACGCCGGGCCCACGGCGGCCTGGGTGCGCGCGCTTTCGCGGACGAACGCGCCGACGTTCCGAAGGTCGGCGATGCGTGCACGCTGGTCGTCGTTCGCTCGCCGCTCGGCGCGGTCGAATCGCTCGTTCGCGTCTCGGACGCGGTTCGCCGTCGGGACCCACCTGAACCGTGTCGCCGACGCACGGACGTCGAGGAAGGAGTCGGCATTTCCGCTTTCCGCGTAGATTTGCAGCGCCTCGCCGAGCAGCGCCTCACCCTCCTCCAGCCGTTCGAGGGCGATCCGCTCGTCCTCGGTGAGTTCCGGGTCCTCCTCCTCGGATGCGTCGTCCTCAGGGGTCTCATCGTCGGCGTCCTCGGCGGGCGCGTCGTCGGAAGTATCATCGTCCGGTATGGGGGTCCCATCATCCGGCGTGGAGGTCTCATCGTCGGAGGGCGAATCCGTCGGGGTCGGATCCGACTCGTCGTCCCGGTCGAGGTCACCGCAGCCGGCGAGCGCGCCGGCGACGACCGCTCCCAAATAACCACGTCGGTCCATGGTCCCGGAACGGGGCAGATCGTATATAAATTCCCCCACGAGTGGATCGAACCGCGTCCGGAGGAAGCGGCCGCTGACGGGCTCGCGGAACGCAACCCTTACCGCCCGCGTCCCCACAGTCGGGATATGCGCGACCACTTCGAGATCCGGGACCACGACGCCGCCGGCCGCATCGGACGGCTGGAGGTCCCCCGCGCGGGCGTGACCGTCGAAACGCCCGCGCTGTTGCCGGTCGTCAACCCAAACGTCGTCACGGTCGAACCCGATCGGCTCCGCGAGGAGTTCGGCGCCGAGATGATCATCACCAACTCCTACATCATCAACAGCACCGACCGCATCCGCGACCGGGTGCTCTCGGAGGGCCTCCACGAATTCCTCGGCTTCGACGGCGCGATCATGACCGACTCCGGATCCTTCCAGCTGGCGGAGTACGGCGACATCGACGTCACCACCGCGGAGATCATCGACTTTCAGCGGCGGATCGGGAGCGACGTCGCCACGCCGGTGGACGTCCCCACGCCGCCTGACGTCTCCCGCGAGCGCGCCGAACGCGAGTTGGCCGTGACCCGCGAGGCGCTTGCCGACGCGGCGGCCGCGGAGACGGGGGACATGCTCGTGAACGCGCCCGTTCAGGGGTCGACGTATCCCGACCTTCGCGAGGCGGCGGGCCGGCACGCGGCGGACACGTCGCTCGACGTCTTCCCCGTCGGCGCGATGGTCCCGCTGATGAACGCCTACCGCTACGCCGACGTGATCGAGGCGGTGTCCGGTGCGAAACGCGGGCTCGATTCCGACTGTCCGGTCCACCTCTTCGGCGCCGGCCATCCCATGATGCTCGCGCTCGCGGTGGCGGCGGGCTGTGACCTGTTCGACTCCGCCGCGTACGCGCTCATGGCCCGTGACGGTCGATACCTCACGGTCTCGAGCACCGAGCACCTCGAGGAGATGGACCACCTCCCCTGCTCGTGTCCGATCTGCGTCGACCACACGCCCGCGGAGCTCCGTTCCCACGATGACGGCGAGACGGAGCGGCTGCTCGCGGAGCACAACCTCCACGTCACCTTCGAGGAGATGCGACGGATCAAGGCGGCGATCCGCGACGGCAACCTGCTCGAGCTCGTCGACAGGCGGGCGCGCGGACATCCCGCGATGCTCGACGGCTATCGAACGCTTCTCGACCACGCCGACCGGCTCGAGGCGACCGATCCGGTCTCGAAGGACGCCTTCTTTTATACCTCACACGAGTCCGCCCGCCGGCCGGAGGTCGTTCGTCATCACGACCGGCTCGAGCGGCTGGCCGTCCCGGATCGGCTCCTGCTCACCGAGTCGAAGGCACCCTCGACGCACGACTACGACGCGGTCTGGCGGCTGAAGCCCCCGTTCGGGCCGTTCCCACGGGTGCTCTCCGAGACGTATCCGCTCACCGCCGAGGTCCCCGATCGCACCGATCGGGCCGCACAGGAGGCGGCGGCGACGGGCGTGGCCCGACTGGTGGCGGCGAACCCGGACGTCGACGTGACCGTTGGCCACGACGACTGGGCCAGCGGGGCGCTCGCACGACTCCCGGACGGCGTCGCGGTCGAGAACCTACAGAAACTCGGCAGGTGAATGCAGGCGGTGTATTCCCTCCCTACTGCGCTGCTCGGCCTTCGGTCTGCGTTGCTCGTTGAGGAAGGGGGCTTATAGAGATTAGGCGAGAAAACCCACGACATTAGTCGTGGAATGAATCGCCGAACGGTTCTCAAATACTGTAATCGAAAGGTTTGAGTGCCCATACTTCGTATTTGTGGCTATCGCCGCGATGGCCTCCCATCGTGAACGATTGCCCGAAAACTGGCAGTTGACTTGGTGTTTGCCTCATCAAAACGTAAGCCTTCGGACACTCAAACCGATGTAAAACAATCAGGTAACTCCGAATCCTTCACAGGATAGGAGTAACGGGGGCGTGGCACTCCCATCGGCGTGTCGGGTCGCAAACGTACGTTCCCAAACCAGCGCATTGCGGTGCGGGCGTGGGAAGCCCACGACTTCAGTCGTGGGAGGATGTCACACCGCCTGCATTCAGCTAAAACGAAACCCGGCGTTGCCTACACGTCGAGTTCGTCGCGTAGATCGCCCATCGTGACCTCGCGCTCGGCGTGGGCGTTGTGCTGGTGGATCGACTCGTCGTTCGACTGTTTCATCTGGATCACGGCGTCGTCGGGGAGGTGGTCGAACTCCTCGACGGTGCCCTCGGCGAGCGCCCGAACGCAGTCCTCGACGAATTTCGCGTCGGCGTGTGCCTCGTAAGTCATGTGGTCCTCGTCGGGCCGCTTCGCCATGTTGTAGATGCGCGCACTCATCGAGTCGCGGGCGACGTCGATCACGTCCCCGAGGTCGACGTCCGGATGGCCATCGGTGGTGATCGTGAGGGTGGCGTGGCCGCGCTGGGAGTGGCCCGGCTGGGGAACGGCGTCGAGGAACGCCTCCGTCGTCTCCTCGTCGACGCCGAGCTCGCGAAGCTTGTCGCGGGCGCGCGACTCGCTCATCCCCTGCGAGCAGGGACAGACCGTCATGCCGGTGACCTCCGCGCCGATCTCCTCGCGGGTTCCGCTCTCCGTGGCAGTCGCGCCCGCGATGATCGTCGCCGTGTTCTGGGTCTCGAGCCCCGATGCTGGGGTCCGTTCGCGGGTGACGAGCTCCGCCGTCATCGACACCTCGGCGGTCGTCGTGTAGTCGTGTTTCGCGAGCAGTCGTTCGGCGGCGTCGCCACAGACGTCCTCGACGCGGTAGGCCTCCTCGCGGGTGATGTCCTCTAAGATCTCGTCGATCGTGGCGAGGTTCCGCGACATGTCGATCCCCTTGCGTCCGCCGGGAAGGTCGACGAAGACCTCGAACTCGGCCATCAGGACGATCGGCCGTTTGTCCCCACGGGCCAGCTTCACGAGTTTCTCCACGCCGGTGACGCCGACCTGCGATAGCCCGACGGCAACGTCCGGAGCCGACGCCTGCACGTCCGGCAACTGATGACTCATTACCCCTCCAAAGGGAGGCTCTTGATTATTGCTTTCGAAAGGGGTGATGGGTCGACGGACCTCAGTCCTCGTTCGTCGACGCGTCGCGGCCCTGCTTGAGCCGTTCGACCTCCGCCTCGATCGACAGGGCCTCGAGCTCGCCCATCGTCGCCGACGACGATCGACGCGATTCGCCACCGCGGGCTGGACGGCTTCCCTCCGTGGAGTCCGACGACCCACCCGAGTGCGCGGCGGAGTCGGCTCCCTTGGGCACCCCCGACGATCCGGTGCCGGAGGGGCCGCCGGACCCGGTTCCGGTCGTCGTGGCTTCCGTCTCGTCCGCCCGGTTCGTTCCTTCCCGACGCTCGGGTCCCGTGAGGCGGGCGTCGATCCGCCTGCAGACCACGTAGGTAAGCGCGCTCGTGCCGAACGCGACGGCGCCGTACGCGGTCAACAGCGCCTCCGCGCCGAACCGGGCCTCGAGCACCGGTCCGGCGAGCCACGCGAACACGCAGACGCCGACGAGAAAGCTTCCGGCGAGAGGGAGTGCCCGATCCATGCCCTCTCGTTCGACGCGAGCCAAGATAGTCGCTTTGGCCGAGTTCGATTCGATCGTCGACGGGGACGCCGCCTCCGATTGAAGGTCGTCGCGGACGTCGTCTCCGGTTGAGGGTCGTCGCGGACGTCGTCTCCGGCGGAGGGTCGTCACGGGGACGAACGACCCGTCACGACGCCCGCAAGCCGTCGCGGAGGCGCCCCCGCACCGACATGACGCCCTCGACCCGTCACGACGGCCGCGAGCGGTGTGGTACACGCCCGCGCGCTCGATCCCGTAACGCACCATTTATAACTGCGGCAGCGGAAAGAAGTCACACGACCATGCCGAGTTCCAATGGGCCCCAGAAGGCGACCCGCGACAAGCTGTCCAACAAGCCACGAGACCGCGGCATCTCGCCGCCACAGCGTGCGATCCAGGAGTTCGATGAGGGGACCCAGGTCCACCTCAAGATCGACCCGAGCGTACAGGAGGGCCGTTTCCACCCCCGTTTCGACGGTCGCACCGGCACCGTCGTCGGCAAGCAGGGCGCCGCATTCAAAGTCGAGATCACGGACGGAAGCAAGGTCAAGACCCTGATCGTCCGTGCGGCCCACATGCGCGCACAGACGAACTGATGACGATATTCAAAGAGAAGATCGACGAGGAGTACGTCACCACCTCGGAGGCGAAGGATATCCTCGTCGAGATCGAATCCGAG
Source organism: uncultured Halobellus sp. (assembly GCA_964538415.1). Taxonomy (GTDB): domain Archaea; phylum Halobacteriota; class Halobacteria; order Halobacteriales; family Haloferacaceae; genus Halorubrum. The sequence continues at coordinate 19,203 of CAZIFX010000026.1, read as the reverse complement.
CGTGCGGCCGACGAGGAGCGCGAGCTGCGCTACGAGCTGGCCCGCGCCATCGAACACGTCAACCGGTTCGCCCATCTGGACGCCGAGGAGTCCCGTGAGCTGGTCGAGGAGCTCGTCGAGCTCGAACGCATCGACGTACCGACGGCGATCAAGATCGCCGACCTGCTCCCCGCGGACCGAACGGAGCTCCGGTCCGTCTTCGCACAGGAGCGCTACTCCCTCGACGGCGACGAGCTCGACGAGGTGCTCGACGTCGTCGCGAAGTACGCCTGAGGGCTCGGGCTCGACCTCGGCGCAGCCGATCACGGCCTCTTTCTTCCCGGCTTCGACGATTCACTTCGGCCCGTTCACAGCGACGCGTCGAGGACCCGTCGGCAACGAACCCGCAATCCACCGGCGACTCGCCGATCGGCGGGCAGCGACCTTTTTGGGCGACGCGTCCTTACTGGATGGCATGAGTGACCCCGAAACGGACGCGACCACGACGGACGCGGACGAAGGGACGGACCCGCCGACGCCACGCGTCGTGCTGCTCGACGTGCTTCCGAACGGCCGCCCCGACGACGACCGGCCGGGGTATCAGAAGACGCCGGTCGCGTACGGCCTCGGCGTCGACGATTTCCGGCTGTACGAGGTCGCGTTGGACGAGGACGTCGACGTCGCCGTGAGCGATCGCCTCGCGCTCGAGAGCGGTCCGGTCGGCCGCTATCGGACGGTGGAGTTCGACGGACTGACCCGGAACGCGGCGGCCGAGATCGAGTACGCCGTCGAGGCGATCGTCGACGAGGACGAACGCCGGTTCGTCGACTTCTACAACGAGGCGGGCCCGATCACCCTTCGGCTCCACCAGCTCAACCTCCTGCCCGGGATCGGAAAGAAGCTCCGCAACAACGTGCTCGACGAGCGCAAGCGCGGACCCTTCGAGAGCTTCGAGGAGCTGGCCGAGCGGGTGTCGGGGCTCCACCGGCCACGGGAGGTGATCGTCGAGCGGATCCTCGAGGAGATCCGCGAGGACGACCTGAAGTATCGGACGTTCGTCGGGCGCGAGCAGTGACGGCGGCACGGGTCGCCGGACGGGCGGTGTCTTCGGGGGACCGAGCCGGGTCGATCCCCGGAACCCATTTGTGGAGCCCCGACGGAGTTCGGGTATGATCGACGAGACCGTCGCCGAGATCCGGGCGATGCAGACGCACAGCACGTCGGTGGTGGCCGTGAAGGCTACGCGGTCGCTCGCTGAGCTGCTCGACCGCGAGTACATCACGGCCGACGAGTTCGAGCGGGACCTCGAACACAACGCGGGCGTGCTGCGGCGGTCGAACCCCTCCCACGCCGCGTTACACAACGCGATGCGGGAGGTCGAGCGCTCCGTGGTCGGCGAGGCGACCTCGGTGGAGGGGGCCAAACAGCGGCTCGAGGACACCATCGAGCGCGTCGTCGCGGACGTCGAGACGTCGAAGGCGGAGGCTGCCGCCAACGCCGCCGAGCGGATCTCGGACGGGGAGACGCTGCTGGTTCACGACTACTCGACGACCGTACTGGAGTCCATCGAGACCGCGGCGATGGGCGGGAAGCATCTCACCGTCTACGTGACGGAGGCGCGACCGCGGACGCTCGGTCGGAAGACGGCTCGGGCGCTCGCGGCGATGGACCGCGTCGACGCGCGGATGGTCGTCGACGGCGCGATGGGCTACGCGCTGCGTGACTGCGATCGGGTCCTTCTGGGGATCACCTGTATCACGGGCGGCACCTACTATAACCGCGTGGGGACGTTCCCGCTGGTCGTGACCGCCCGGGAGCTGGGGATTCCGGTGACGACGGTCGGGTCGGGCGCCAAGCGGATCGAGGAGTTCCGCTTCGAGAACGAGTTCCGCGACGCCGTCGAGGTGATGCGCGAGCCCGTCGAGAACGTCACCATCGAGAATCCGAGCTACGACGCGACCCCCGTCGGCATGATCGACGTCGTGATCACCGACGACGGCATCGAGGAGCGATAAGCCGGAGCGTCGGACGCCATCGAACGAGGGACGAGCGGTCGTCGGTTCGCTTTGGAGGCGGTAGGATAATACCATCGTATTAATCATCTGAAAGAACTCTCATCAAGGAGCGCCTATCCTCGTCAGCCATCCGGACGGGAATCGGGAGTCGGACGGGGTCGGCAACGGTGCCGAAGACGTACCCCATCCTCGCCCCCGCTAGGGAACCACAACGATGGAACTCAGCAAGCTATTCAACGACGACAAGGCGGTGTCGCCGACCATCGGCGTCATCCGCATGGTCGCAATGACCATGATCCTCGCGGCCGTCATCGGCACGTTCGTGCTCGGTCTGGGGGATTCGATCGGCGAGAACGGACCGAGCGCGAGTTATAGGGATTAGGCCAGAAACCCACGAGTTTAGTCGTGGGATGAATCGCCGGACGGTTCGCAAACACTATGATCAAATGGTTTGAGTGCCCACACGCCGGATTTACGTTTGTCGTTGCGATGGTCCCCCATCGCGATTGACCGTCCGAAAATAGCAGTTGAGTTCGTGTTTGCCTCATCAAAATATAAGCCTTCGGACACTCCAACCGACGGAAAAAATCAGGTAACTCCGAGTCCTTCACGGGATCGGAGTAACGGGGGCGTGGCACTCCCATCGGCGCATCGGGTCGCAAACGGACGTTCCCGAACCAGCGCATCGGGCGTGGAAAGCCCACGACTTTACTCGTGGGAGGATGTCACGATTGGGATCAATCCGTGGACGGGATCGATGACATCGTTGAATAAGCTCACGTCAGCGGGCAGAACATCGACGGCGGCCCTGTTACGGCAACCGTTGATGATGTCGTGCTTGAGGATGCAGATAATGACTTCGGTGTGGTGTGGGCCGGTCCTGACGATCGGATCAGTTCCGGTGACGACATTACCATTGGAAATTCAACTGACGATGCTGACGTCACTCCTACGGAAAATGGCGATCAGATCGACTCGGATAACGAGATCCGTGTCGTCTGGACGGCCAGCAGCGGTGGCTCCTCGTCGACGGTAAAATATCATTCCACGAAGGTGAGGAGCCGATCACCGATGAGAGCTCGGAGGGGCTTTTCTGCATCCGTGTGATTTCACTACTGAGAACTCGACGCTCGGCTCGTAGAAAATCGGCGCGACCATATGTCACGTCAACAGCCGTCGTCGCGAAAGCCGTTCCCGATCGACACGAGAACTCATCCGATGACGCAACCCACCGAATCGGTTAGGATAGCCGATCCTCGGCCAGTTTCGCTCCCTCCACCAACGCCTCGAGTTTCTTCGGAACGAGCGTCTCGTGGACGGAGTTCGCTCCGCCGACGACGGTTTCGAAGCCGCAGTCCGTCCCGGCAACGAGTCGTGAGGGGTCGCCGACCGCGTCGGCGAACCGTTCGAGCCGGTCAGCGACGACCTCCGGATGTTCGACGACGTTCGTCTTCACGTCGATCACGCCGGGAACGAGCGTCCACCCGTCGGGAAGCGGCTGCTCCTCGAACGTCCGATGCTCGTGTTGATGTCTGGGGTTCGCCGCTTCGACGACCAGCCCGCCGACATCCGCCTCGTACAGTCGATCGATCACCTCGACCAGCTCCACGTCGTGGTGGTGCGGTCCGGGATAGTTGCCGTAGCAGGCGTGCAGGCGGATCCGATCCGCCGGAAGCGATCCGACCGCGCGGTTGATCGCCTCGACGTACGTGCCCATCTGCTCGCGAAACGTCGAGACCGAGGCCTGCTTGTGGCTGAGCGTAAACCCGGCCAACAACTCGGGCGCGTCGATCTGTAACGTCGCCCCGGCACCGAGTATCGTCTCGTACTCGGTCCGGAGGGCATCGGCGAGTTCGAACAGAAAGGCGTCCTCGGTGTCATGGAACTCGGTTCCGGCGAATCGGAGCACGGCCCCCGGCGAGGGTGCGGTGTGAAACCGGCTTTCGTACGTTATCTCCTCGGCGTCGACCGCGCGATCGAACCGCGTAAGCTCGTCCCGAAGCCGCTCCACTCCGTCGTAGCGTATCGGTCCCGTCGCGACCGGTCCGCCGATGTTCTCGGCGTCGCTCAGAAGCTCACCGGCGTACTCGGGGTATTCGTCGAGATCGGACGGCCGCTCGCGTTCCCTGATCCCGTCGCTGAACCCATCGAGACGGGTCGTGACGTCGACCGAGTAGGAGATCCGGCCCTGTTCGCCATCGTTTATCACGTCGATCCCGGCGTCGGTCTGCATCCGGACGGCACGCCGGATCGCGGAGTCGACCTCCCTCTCGTAGACGTCCGTTCGCGGAACCGTCGGATCGTCCAGCAGCGACCGCAGCCGCGCCGGACGAGGAAGGCTCCCGACGTGTGTGGTCCGCAGGGTGACGTCGCTCATAGCTCATTTGTTTCGGTGAAACACATAGAAGCTGTCGCCGGCGGTCGTGTGCGCTGGTTTTCGCGTCGCGTCTCGGCGGTTTGCACACCGCGCCGATCCCGGCCTCCCGTCCGGGACGGTCATCGGGACACGCTTCCGCCGTCATTGGCGTCGTCGGGGCGGTGGGAAGGCGAACGTGGCCCGTCCGAGGAGTGTTTCGGGAACTATCCCGATCGGTCGGGAAAACCTATGGGACGCCCGTTTTCGTTCCCATCGACGAAGAGCACGGAAGCGCGGCACCGACGAAGTCGCGCGAGATCTGCTCAAGCACCGCGTTTCTGGTGTAGTTCTGCCAGCAGTTCACGCAGGCGCAGGGGACTTCGAGGACTTCCCGTCGGAGTTCTCGTACGGTCGCCTTCGCGACCGTCGTCTTTCCGACGCCGGAGGGGCCGAATAGGAAGCAGTTCTCGGCGCGAAACCCGTCCTCGATCGGCGCGAGCGCGTCCGTGACTTCGTTCATGTGGCGATTCCGGTCGACGATCGAGGAGGGGAGGTGGTCGTCGTCGAACACCGTTCCGTCGCGTATCACGTTTTAGTCGGTCACGGCGTGGGGTTATAAGCCGACCCCCCAGTGTTCCGGATGGTTCCGGATGGTCGTTACCCGACAGAACGCTTATTCGAGCGGTCCCCGAAGGGACGGTATGGCGAGTGCGACACGCGACCCGTCAAACGGGGAGGGCGTCGAATTCATCCACGAGGATGACGGCTCGATCACCGCGAGGGACATCGAGACCGGTGTCGCGTCCTTCGGTGAGACGAAGGCGGAGGCCCTCCGTATGCTCGCGGAGGCGATCGAACTCCACGAGGGCGGCGGCGAGCCCGTAACCAAAGAGGATCTCGAGGAGTGGGATCTCGAGGACTCGGAACCGGGCGATAAGGAGCTTCCTGATTTCATGAGCTGAATGGTCCGGACGAACTTCTCCGGGCGAGATATCGCGTCTGTTCTCCACGATTTCGGCTACGAGCGTGTCGGTCGCGTCGGTAGTCACCTGAAGATGCGTTACGAGTCGCTGGATACGGAGGAGGTCCGGATCGTGACAGTCCCAATGGCCTCGGAAGACGAGATCCCGCCGGGACGTTGCAGTCGATCGCCGACCAGTGCGGAGCCGAAGACTTCCACGCGTGGTGTGAGCGGATCGACGAGCATCGGTGACCTGCCGACTTGTAGGACAAGTCGTCAAAACACCCCTCGAAACCGCCACGATCACGGCGGGGACCCGCCCGGTTCTGCCGCATTAACTGCCGGCTTGTTTTGCAAGTTCGTATGCGGTTAGAATCCACTGCGAACGAGGATCGGTACAAGTGCTGGCTCACCGACGACGAGCTCGAGGAACTTCGGCGCGCCACCGGGAGCATCCGCGACGACCTGGTGATACAATTCGGCGGGTTCGTCGAGCTCCGCGCCTTCGAGATCCCTCAGGTGACGCCGAAACACGTGAAGCGGACCCCCCGACGGCGACCACTTCCGGCTCCGCGTGCCGGAGGGGAAGGACACAAACCGGGAACGGCGGGAAGTCTCGCGACGCCTATCTCCCTCGCGAGGTGGAGGGCGACATCGGTCAATACGTGAGCTCGGAGGACGTCGGTCGCGGCGAGACGATCGTCGATCTCTCCGAGAGCGGCGTCCGGACTTTAGAACCCGCGCATCGTGCGGAGACGAGAGTCCCGAGAGAGCTCATGTGGAAACACCCCCGTCGTTCTCGTCGTCGTCGGGACGGTAGTAGCGCTTCCCGTCGGAGGCGGACTTGGTGAACTCGTCGGGCCGGTTCGGACACCCGATGAGGTGGCCGTACTCAGTGCCATCAACGGGGCTCCCGGTGCACCGAGCTTTATACGTTCCACAGCGGAGCTGCGAGTTCTTTTCGGTCGTGAAGGTGCCCGAAAGACCGAGGCTCACGCGCCGACATCTCCGACTCCACGCACCGCACTACGGCGCGGGGGCGCGCTCGTGGAACTGTTGAGATTACGATTTTGGACCCCCTTCTCAGGAGTGTTAGAACACCGAAATTGGGTGGCTGGGGAGTCCCAGCCCACCAATCTCGCCCGGTCGGAAACCGAGCGGGCAGTAGGTGGGCCAACACGGATTTGAACCGTGGACCTCCCGGTTATCAGCCGAGCGCTCAACCTGACTGAGCTATTGGCCCAGGCGAGCGCATTCACTCGTTTTGCGGGTAGGAGTTTAAGAGTTTCCTTTCGGGGTTGGGCCCGCCGTCCGTCGGTTTCGCCACGCGTTCACACGCCACGATCCGGGGGAGGGCGTCGGCGATCCCCGCCTCAGCTTCGCCGATTCTCGTCCTCGACCGTGTAATCCACGTCGACGACGTCGTCCGCGCGGTCCTCGTCGTCGAAGCGATCACCGGCGTCGCCCGCCGAGCCACCGGCACCGAAAGGGCCATCCCCGTCGTCGGGGTCGTCGGCCCGCTGGCCGCCGAACCCGCCCTCGAACCCCTCGAAGTTGCCGTCGCCGTCCGGTCCGGGGAATCCGCCGACGTAGACGTTGCCGGTGGCGAATCCGTCGGTCTCGCGGTCGATGTAGGGGATCACGACGTACTTCTTCAACGCGACTCGGATCGGGACCCGCGAGAGCGGGAGCGCGAACAGGAATCCGATGGCGTCGGTGACGAGCCCGGGCGTGAGCAGGAGCGCACCGGCGGCGATGAGCAGCCCGCCGTCGAGCAGCTCGTCGGTCGGCGGCTGTCCACGGGCGAGCTTCCGCTGGACGCGTGCGAGCGTGGCCCGGCCCTCCGCGCGCAACAGTAGCATACCGAGGATCGCCGTCAACACGACGAGCGCGACGGTGAGCGTGGCCCCGAGCCGCGTCGCGACGTAGATCAGGAACAACGCGTCCACGAAGGGGACGACGAGGAGCAACGCGAGCAGCGTTCGCGGGCGCATGTCCAGCCCTTCCGGCCGGGCGCCCATAGCCCTTTTCGTCCCGGACGGTCGGCAGCGCGGTTCACCGAGGCGTCGCCGCTCCGGCACAGTGGTCCCGCATACCTCCCGTCCGCGATCGTCATTGATTTCGCCCGCGATCATCATTGATTTCGTCCGCGATCGTCATTGATTCGCCTGACGGGTCCGACCGCGACCGCCACGGCTTTGGCTGGCGGGTCCGACCGGTCGACATGGACATCGTCGGCGCGCTCGGCCGCGACCCGCCGGATCGTGACTCGCTGCCGCGATGGGTCGCGCCCCTCCCGAAGACGCTGGAGGACGTCGCCTACCGGTTCGTCTGGATCATCGTCGCGATCAACCTCGCGGGCACCGCCTTCGGCTTCTGGTACTACCGGTTCCAGTTCGGCCGGATCGTCCCCGAGATGTGGATCTTCGTGCCGGACAGCCCGATGGCAACGCTGCTCATCGCGCTCGCGTTGGCCTCCTGGGCGGTCGGCAAGCCCAACGACTACCTCGCGGCGCTCGCGTTCTTCGGCAACGTCAAGCTGGGGCTCTGGACGCCCTACGTGCTCGTCGCGTTCGCACCGGGCTTTCTCGCGACCTCCTCGACGCCGATGTACGCCTTCCTCCTCGTGAGCCACCTCGGAATGGTGCTGCAGGCGTTCGTGCTCCACCGCATGACCGATTTCCCGATCAAGGCGGTCGCCGTTGCGACCGCGTGGTACACCCTCGATCTACTGATGGACTACTTCGTGCCCCTCGTCGGCGACGTCACCCACACGCCGCTGCCGTACGCCGGCGGCGAGCCGTGGTTCACGACGACCGTCCTGCAGGTGGCCGCTGCCGGCGCCGTCGTGCTCACCGTGTTCCCGATCTTCTGGGCGCTTTCAACCCGCGTCGCCACGCTCCGCGCTCGCCGTGAGGCCGTCGACGCGTAGGCCGGCTCGATGCCGGCGGCTCGAACGCCGAGGACGTCGAGGACGTCGAGGACGCCACCTACGCCGACGAATCCTCGCCATCCCCTTTTATGCCCTCGCCGACCTTCGTGGAGGCATGACCGCCTACGAGCGGATCGCCGACCTCCCGGTGACGATCGAGCGGGTCGAACGCCGGCGATACAAGGCGAACACGACGAGCGATTTCGAGCGAACGACCACGGAGTTCCGGCTGTCGGGCGACGGGCTCACCGGCCGCGGGGAGGACGTCGCCTACGACGTCGAGGATCACGCCGCGCTGGCGGGCACCGATCCGATCGATCTGGAGGGTGAGTGGACGATCGACGGGCTCTCCGCCGAGCTCGACGAACACGACCTCTTTCACGGGACGGAGCCGTCGCGACCGTCCGCGCGGAACTATCGGCGCTGGGCCGTCGAGAGCGCCGCGCTCGACCTCGGGTTGAAGCAGGCCGACGAGTCGCTCGGCGACCGGCTGGGGATCGAGCCGGATCCGGTCCGGTTCGTCGTCTCCACCCGGCTCGGCGATCCGCCGACCGTCGACCGCATCGAGACGCTGCTCGAGGGCGACCCTCGACTGGAGTTCAAGCTCGATCCGACCCACGAGTGGCCCGAGGACGTGTTCGTGCGGCTTCGCGAGACGGAGGCCGTCCACGTGCTCGACCTAAAAGGATGGTACGAGGGAACCGACGTCGACGTCGAGGCCGACCCGGAACTCTACCGTGACGTACTCGCCGCGTTCCCGACTGCCATCGTCGAGGACGCGGCGTTCACGCCCGAGACGACGCCGCTGCTCGAGCCGCAGGCCGACCGGCTGGCGTTCGATTACCCGATCGACGGCGTCGAGAGTCTGGAGTCGCTGCCGGTCGAGCCCGGCTGGTGTAACGTGAAGCCCTCTCGGTTCGGCACGCTGGAGTCGCTGTTCGAGACGCTCGCGTACTGCGAGCGTGAGGGGATCGCGTGTTACGGCGGCGGCCAGTTCGAGCTCGCCTGCGGACGATCGCAGATCCAGACGCTCGCCGCGCTGTTTTATCCTGATGCGCCGAACGACGTCGCTCCCGGCGTCTTCAACGATCCCGACGCCTCGCCGCCGTATCCGCGGAGCCCGTTGCCGACCGATGACGACGCCGTCGGCCTCGCGTTCTGAGGCGGCGGGGGTGAATAAGTGCTCGGCGTTTTACGGGCCCCCCACGCGGTTTTATGCCCGTTCGGCGATGTTTGCGGTACGGCCGATCACCCGCCGAGGAACTGCTGGCGGACCTCCTCGTCCGCGAGCAGTCGGTCGCCGGCGTCGGCGTACCCGTTCTTTCCCTGTGCGACCACGTAGCCGCGATCGCAGCGCCGTAACGCCTCCTTCGCGTTCTGTTCAACCATCAGGATGGCCGTCCCGTCGTCGTTGATCCGGTCGATCCGGTCGAACATCTCCTTGACGAGGTCGGGCGCGAGCCCGGCGGAGGGCTCGTCGAGCAACAGCAGATCGGGGTCGAGCATCAACGCTCGTCCCATCGCGACCATCTGCCGTTGGCCGCCGGACATCGACCCCGCCTTCTGTGATTTGCGTTCACGCAGGACGGGGAAACGGTCGTAGATCCATTCGATCCGTTCTTTCGGAACCTCATCGAGGATGTACGCGCCCATCTCGAGGTTTTCCTGCACGGACAGGGCCGCGAAGACGTTCTCGTTCTGTGGCACATAGCTGATTCCCTTATGAATGATCCGCTCGGGCGGGAGTCCGTGGATCGCCTCGCCGTCGAACTCGACGGTGCCGCCCATGTACGTCGTGAGCCCGAAGACGGACTTCATCACGGTCGATTTCCCGGCCCCGTTGGGGCCGACGACCGTCACGTACTCGCCCTCGCCGACGTCGAGGTCGATCCCGGTCAGGATCTGGAGATCGCCGTAGCCGGCGTCTAGATCCCGTACCTGCAACAGCGAGGACTCCGGCGCCGAGGCGAGCGGATCCGTGTTCGCCGAGACGTCGCCGGTTACGTCGGCCGTGGCGCCGCCATCCGCGTCGGCTGCGGCGTCGTCTGGCACGTCGGCCGTGGCGTCGTCTGGCACGTCGGCCGTGGCGTCGTCGTCCGCGTCGGTTTCCTCGGTCGATGCTCCACCGTCCGTCTCCGGTTGCGTCTCGGTCATACGTCCTCACCCAGGTAGGCCTCGATCACTCGTTCGTCGTTGCGGATCGCCTCGGGGTCGCCCTCCGCCAGCACCGAGCCCTGATGCATCACGATCACCCGCTCGCAGTGTTTCATGATGACGTCCATGTCGTGTTCGACGAGCAGGAAGGTGTAGCCCTCGTCCTGAAGGTCGTGGATCCGCGCGAGCAGTTTACGTTCGAGCGTCGGGTTGACGCCCGCCAGCGGCTCGTCGAGAAGCAGCATGTCGGGGTCGGTCATCATCGCCCGGGCCATCTCCAGCAGCTTCCGCTGTCCGCCCGAGAGGTTCCCCGCGTTCTCGGTCGCGAGATGGTCGATCTCGAAGAACTCCAGCGTTTCCCAGACGCGCTCTCGGAGTTCCTCCTCCTGCTCGACGACCTTGCCGCGGGCGCCGGGGACGACCGACCGCCAGAGCGTCTCGCCGATCTGTCCCTTGGGGGCGAGCATCAGGTTCTCCAGCACGGTCATCTCCTCCAGCGAGCGGGCGATCTGGAACGTCCGGACCAGTCCACGGTTGGCTACCTGGTCCGGTCGAAGCCCGGTGATCAGCTCCCCCTGGAATTCGACGGTCCCCGAGTCGGGTTTGTGTGCGCCCGTGATGCAGTTGAACGTCGTCGACTTTCCGGCACCGTTCGGCCCGATGAGTCCCGTGAGGCTTCCGGTCTCGACGGCGAAGCTCGCGTCGTCGACGGCGACGATCCCGCCGAACGTCTTCCGGAGGTTCCGCACGCGAAGGGGCGTCTCGACGCCGTCGAGCTCGTCTCCTCCCGCCGCGTCCTCCTCGCCGGCGGCAGTACCGTCCGTCGGCGTCCCCTCGACCACGTCCGGCGTTCCGCTCTCACTCATTCGACTCACCCCGCCTTGGACGGTCGAGATCCACGGCGGCCGCGGTCTCGTGCCGGTGACCCAACACGCCGTCGGGCCGGTACTGCACGATGAGGATCAACACGACGCCGAGCAGAATGAACTGGAGCGCCGAGATGTTGTTGATCGCGTACGCCAACAGCGGCTCGGCGTTGAACGCCGACAACAACGGGTTGACCGACGCCGCGAACGTGCCGGGCGCGTCGATGAGGTCGAGCCGAGCGTCGACGATCCCGCCCACCCGCCGCGGCGCGAGGAAGAGCAGCGAGACGAAAAGCAGCGCCCCGACCACGCTCCCGGTGTTCGACCCGGACCCGCCGAGGATCACCGCGATGAAGACGTAGAAGGTCACGATGGGCCGGAAGGAGTCGGGGCTGACGAAGCCCTGGCTTCCCTGCCACAGGATGCCGGCAAGTCCCATCAGCGCACAGCCGAGCATGAACACCTTGATCTTGAAGATCCGGGTGTCCTTCCCGAGCGACTTGGCGACGAGCTCGTCCTCGCGGATCGATTTCAGCACGCGCCCGAACGGCGAGTAACCGATCCGACGGAGCAGCCAGTAGAAGCCGAGCATGAATCCGATCATCACGAACGCCCACGTGAACCGTCGGAGCACCGAGGCGGCGACGAGGGTGACTTCCTCGCCACCGATATCGACGACGAACAGCTCGATCAGCGCCTGCCCGGCCGCCGTGTCGAACAGCGCGTCCGTCGGCCGCGCGGGCAGATCGATCCCGCTTCCCCCGCCAGTGGCGAAGCCGAAGCGTTCGACGGTCCAGTCGGACAGCGTCCGGGAGTTGAGCGTGAGCCGGATGATCTCCGAGAGCCCGAGGGTGACGATGGCGAAGTAGTCCGCGCGAACCCGCAACGCGGGCACGGCGGCGACCAACCCGACCAGCGCCGCGGCGATCATGCCGCCTATCACGCCGATGGGAAGCGGGAGCCCGAGCCCCTGCCCGGAGATGGCGTCCTGTGGCGTCGAGAGCAGCGCCATCGTGTAGACCCCGACGGCCATGAAGCCGGCGACGCCGATGTTGAATAGGCCGGTGTAGCCCCAGTGAAGGTTCAACGCGAGCGCGAGCATCGCGTAGGCGGCAAAGAGGAAGGTGAGCTCGCGCCACGCCGAGACGATGGCGTTCGGCGTCCCCGTCGTGATTCCGAGCCGCAACAGCACGAAGACGGTAAACAACGTGTAGACCGCCACCATCGCCGTGGCGACTACGAGGACGTCGCTGCGGTCGATCCGTGCGAAGACGTCGGCGATGACCCCGCGGACCGTTCCGGGCACGGTTCCGTCGGTCGGCCCGTCGCCCGTGGCCGTGCCGTCGGTCATGCGGTCGACACCCCCGCGAAGATCCCCTCGGGCCGGTACAACAACACGAGGATCATGATCGCGAACGCTGCGGCCGCGTTGAAGTCCGACGGGATCCAGATGAGCGACACCTCGTGGACGAGCCCGATGACGAGCCCGCCGGCGATCGCACCGTAGATGGAGCCTATCCCGCCGAGGATGACGGCTGCGAAGATGAAAAGCAGGAGGAACCAGCCGATGTTGAACTCGGCGGTGCCGCGTTCGAGCACGTAGAGGTACCCAGAGACGCCGGCGAGCCCGGCGCCGAGCACCCACGTCGCCTGTACGACGCGCTCGGTCGGAATTCCCGTGACGAGCGCGAGGTCCTTGTTGTCGGCCATCGCCCGCATCGCCTTTCCGAGTTTCGTCCGCTGCAGGAGGAGGTGCATCGCCAGCATGAGCGTCACCGCGACGATCACGAGCGTGAGGTCGTGGAGGTTGACGGAGACGCCGAGGACGTCCCGGCGAACCCCCTCGGTTGAGGTGATCCCACGGTTCCGGCTCCCGTAGACGAACTGGATCACGTATCGCAGGATCAACGCGACGCCGATCGACGCGATGAGAAGCGGGATGCCGCCGCGGTTGCGCATCGGCTTGTAGACGGTTCGGTCGATGGCGAGTGCGACCAGGATCGTGAGCGCCGCGGCGACGAGCGCCCCGACGAGCACGGCGACCGGTGCGCCGACGATCGACGCGCCGATCTCGGTCGGCCCTGGACCGCTGCCGGCGCGCACGGTGAGGAGGTAGCCTGCGTCGGCGATCCCCCAGCCGGCGATGAGCAGGGCCGCACCCCAGCCGGTGAAGGCGCCAGTCGTCAACAGGTCACCGTGCGAGAAGTTCGCAAAATTCAGAATGCTGTACGTCATTGAGAGCCCGATGCCCGCGAGCCCGAAGATGAGGCCGACGACGATGCCGCTCCAGAGGAGGCCGGCGAAGCCGGCCGGCGTCGTCCGGCCCCCGAACGTCGCACCCCAGATGAGCGGTATTTCGATCGCGGCGAATCGGGCGAGGAGATCGAGCAGGAGGACCGCCCCGACGACGGCGACGAACCCGAGCACGAGCGTGTCGGTGTCCGGACGGTTTTCAAGCGTGCGTGAGACGATACCCATGTGTTCAGTTCACACGATACCTGCCACGGGCGACGGTAAAGTACTCTTCGCTCCTGTACCGTCGTCCGATGGGCGGAGCCGTCGGGCGCTCCCGACGCTCCCCGCTGACGGGTTTCACCATGCTCCTCCGCGGGTGGTTTCGCCATGTGCCCCGGAGGGCGGTTCCGCTACGCTTCTTCGCCACCGGTCTCGCTACGCGTCCCCGTAGACGGGGACCGCCGCCCCGCTCGTCACGCTCGCGGCATCCGAACAGAGGAACGCCATCACCGCGGCGACGTCTCGCGGGTCGACCCAGTCGTCGCTCGGCTCCATCATCTCGCGGTTCATCGGCGTGTCGAGCACGCTCGGCATCACGGCGTTCGCACGGACGGTTCCACGGTTCTCCGCCGCGAGCGTCTCCGTGAGGATCCGAACGCCGGCCTTGGTCGCCCGATAGAGCCCGTCGCCGGAGCCGCCCTCAAGCGACGACCTCGCGGAGACGGAGACGATGGCGCCCTCCGTCCCACGGAGATGCGGAACGGCGTGCTTGCTCGTGAGGAACATGGTGCGGAGGTTGACGTCGAACAACAGATCGAACAGGCCGTCGTCGGTCTCCTCGATCGGATCCCCACCCCGCCACGTGCCGGCGACGTTGAGCAGGTGGTCGAGCCGCCCGTGCTCCTCGACGACCGCCGAGACCACCCGTTCCACGTCGGCCTCGTCGGTCAGGTCCGCCTCATGAAAGGTCGTCCCGTCGTCGGGATCCAGCAGGGAGTCCTCCTCGTCGGGTGCGCGCACGTCCACCGCGGCCACGGTCGCACCGGCCTCGCGAAAGGCCGCCACCGTCGCGCTTCCGAGCGCGCCCGACGCGCCGGTCACCAGTGCCACGTCGCCTTCGAAGTCGAACCGAACGTCCATGTCCAACGTTCGCAGGCGACGCTGTTAAACCCCTTCCCGATCCCCCGCAAGGCCTCCCTGACGGCGGGCGACGCCCGAACCCTCATACCCTCCGGCGACCATCCGATCCCATGTTCGGTCGCACGCTCGCCGTCGTGCTGGTCGTCCTCGGCCTTGCGCTGATGGCAAACCCGCTGTACCTTCCGGTCGCGATCGGCGAGCCGACCCACGTGTACACCCACGTCGTCCAGCCGGTCGGCCCTGACACGCCCGCGTTCGACGACGGCGACGTCGTCGACAGGGTCGACCTCGATGCCGACGCCCGTGAGGCGTTCGATCGGGCGTTCGAGGCTGAGGACGCGGGGTTCGTTCTCGACGAACCGGACGCGCGCCCGGCGTCCCTCTCGTATCCGACCAAGCCGACGCCCGGCGACGGGCTCCTGATCGTCGCTCACGACGGCGAACGCTACGAGTTCTGGACGCGAACCGTCGAGCGCGATCCCGGAGCCGTCGTCGCCCAACGGGTGGTCGTCCAACCGGCCGCCTTCCTCCTCGGCTTCCTCGGGATCGTCGCCGCGGTCGCGGTCTCGTTTCGCGATCGATTCGACGACTGAGGCCGATCCCACGACTGAGACCGATCCCACGACTGCGGCCGATCCCACGACTGCGGCCGATCCGATCGGCATTCGAGGTCGCGACGGGACGGCGAATGCCGGCCCGACCGCCGGACACAACGCCTATAGCTCCGCCGGATCGAGGAGCGACACGACTCGTCGATGCCCATCTCGCCCGCCGCAGCCGTCCGACGATGCTCCCGTGGCCTTCCGCCACGGCTCCGTGCGGCGGCCCGCGAGCGCGTGCGGATCGACGCCCGATCGCTCGCGGTCTTTCGCGTCCTCGCCGGACTCCTGATCGTCGCTGACGTGCTCCTCCGGTCACGGAACCTGACGTACTTTTATACAGACGAGGGGGTCGTCCCGACGTCGCTCGCGGTCGCCTCGGAGCCGGCCGCGGCCTACTCGCTTTTTACGCTCGTCTCGACGCCCCGCGGGACGGCGGTGTTGTTCGCGCTCACGGCCCTCGTTGGCGTGGCGCTCGCCGTCGGCTACTACACCCGCATCGTCACCGTCGCGGCGTTCCTGCTCGTCGTCTCGCTCGACCTTCGGAACCCGTTCGTGTTGAGCTTCGCCGACACGCTGTTCGCGACGCTGCTCTTCTGGGCGATCTTTCTCCCCCTTGGCGAGCGCTGGTCGGTCGACGCGGTCGCCGCCGACCGCCCCCGCCGCACCTCGGTTGCGAGCGTCGCCACGGCCGCCGTCCTGGGGCAGATGGTGACGATGTATTTCGTCAACGGCTACCACAAGACCGCCTCGGACCTGTGGTGGTCCGGCGAGGCGACCGTGCTGATCCTCGGTATCGACGAGGTCACGTTCCTTTTCGGCGACTCGCTGCGCGCCTTCCCGGAGCTGTTGCAGCTCGGCGGGCTCGCCTGGCTCGGCATGCTTCTGGGGTCGTGGCTCCTGCTCGTTCTCCGGGACCGACCCCGACATCTGCTGGTCGCGGCGTTCGCGAGCGTCCACCTCTCGCTCGCGCTGACGACACGGATCGGGGCGTTCTCGTACGTCTGTCTCGCCGGACTCACGCTGTTTCTCGCCCCCTCGGCGTGGGACGACGGTCACCGGCTCCTCGATCGCATCGGGCGCCGAACGGCGGCCTGGGGCGTTCCCGTGGCCCGGATAGGCACAGGGCTCGACGACGGCCGGAGACGAGCGGTCGCGACCGCACGTCCGCTCCCGCGTCCCCGCCTCCCGCGTCCCGGGCTCCTCGCCCGTCTCCCGTTCGATCCTCCCGTGGTGTCTACCCGTCGGAACGCGTTCTTCGGCGCCGTCATCGTCGCGGGCGTCGTCCTCGGCGTTGCGGCCTCGCTGTCCGCGGTCGGCGTCGTCGACGAGGGGACGCCGCAGGCGGAGGTCGAGGCCGGCGCGAACGCTCTCGTCGAGTTTCAGACCGACTGGTCGATCTTCGCGCCGCACCCCCGGACCGTCGATCGGTACTACGTCTTTCCGGCGGTAACGACCGACGGCGAGGTGATCGACGTCCACGGCGATCGGCCGATGACCTACGACCGACCGTACGACGAGCTCCAGCGACAGCACGACACGTATCGCGAGCGGTTCTACATGGCGTCGCTGCCGGGCGACGAGGGGGTTCCGGTGGCCGACCATCTCGCGGCGCACCTCTGTGCGACCTACGAGTTCGACGACGGCGGCCAATTGACCCACGTGAATATGTATCTCGTCGAGGAGCGGATCACGCGGGAGACGATCGACGACCCCACGGGCCGCGAACGCTCCGAACATCTGCTTTCACGACACGCATGCACGGAGGGGGAGTCGCCCCGTGACATCGCGCCGCCGGGGAATGGGTAAGGCGCCGCCGATCAGGTCCGCCCGCCACGATCGGATTCGTCCGTCGATGCGGAATCCACCCCGTCGTCATTCGTCCCGTCGTCATCCGCTTCGTCGTCATTCGTCCCGTCGTCATCCGCTTCTCCCCCCTTCACGGCGGCTTCGACCTTCTTTTCGACCGTTTCGTCGACGGTCTCATCCATCTTGTCCTCGACGGTCTCGTCCATGGTCTCCTCGACCGTCTTTTCGACCGTCTCCTCGACGGTCTCGTCCATGGTCTCCTCGACCGTCTTTTCGACCGTCTCCTCGACGGTCTCGTCCATGGTCTCCTCGACCGTCTTTTCAACCGTCTCCCCGACGGTCTGTTCGACGGTTTCGCCAACGGTTTCCTCGACCGTCTTCTCCACCGTTTCGCCCACGGTCTCCTCGACCGTCCTTCCGACCTCCTCGGTCACCTCGCCAACCTTGCGGTCGACGGTCTCCTCGACCTCCTCGGTCACCTCGCCGACCGTCTCGTCGACCGTCTGTTCGACTTCGTCGGTCCGTGGCCGGCGGTCGACCCTATCGTTCACCTCCTCGAGACGGTCGATCACCGCCTCGACCTCCAGTCGGAGCGTCTCCTCGACGTTCTCCGTCACCTCCTGGGTCATCCAGTCGGGATCGAATCGGGCCATCTTCCAGCCGACGTGGATGGCGTACGACACCAACACGCCGAGTCCGAACGCGACGCCGATGGTCGTGCCGACGAACGCGATGAGCATCACCGCGACGAAGATCATTAGCCCGTACGCCAGGTCGACGATGAAGTCGACGCGTGCGGGATTCACCGCGTCTCACCCGTTGCCGCGAATACCCTTCCAAACATTGAGAACTATCTCGAAGTACGCGGTCACGACGGTAATAATTCCTGCTTCGTCGCGCTCGCGTCTCGACGGGGGTCTCCGTGCGCGACTACGACCGTGCGGGCTCGACGAGCAGATAGTCGTTGCGTGCGGTCACCGCGTCGGCCGGCACGAGGAGTGCACCGTCGGCCGTCCGGTCGTAGCCGCCGTCCGCCCGCCCGGACGGATCGACGCGGAAGTGTTGCAGTCGACCGGTCTCGACGTCGACGGTCACGTTCTCCAGCGTACCGATCTCGGCACCGTCGGTGGTCATCACGCTGTGGCCGCTGAGGGTGGAGGCGAGGACGGGGTCCATGGACGGGTCCTGTGAGCGGTTCGTCATAAGTCATCGGGCGGCAGCGTCCGCTCTACCGGCTGTTCAAGCCGATTCTTTCGTCCCCCCCTCGACACCGACTGCTGGGTCAACCCGTTATCGACGTGATCCGCTCCCTCCGGGGGTTACATCCCGCTCGGCCACGAAGAGGCGCCCGACCGGGCGCAGCGAGCGATGGAGCCGTACCTCGACTCGTTGGTACCCGACGAGAACGTATGGTCGTTGGAAAAGCCAGCGGACCGTCGACCGGTTCACGTCCGATCCGTCCGTCTACACCCCGGGAATGCCGAACGCGCCGATGCCGGTCCCGAGAACCGAGTTCACGGCGAGCAGGATGGTGAGTGCGGCGATCCAGGCCACGCCGCCGGTGATGACGGCCCTCACCCACCCGCCGGGGTACCGCCACTTGATAACCCGGACCCATACCACCAGGGCGACGAGCGGGCCGATGAGCGGGATCCACCCGGTGAGCGCCCATCCGATCACGCCGAGGATCGCGGTGATCACCGCGTGATCGTAGTCGTCGACGTAACCGAGCAGCACGTCGAACTCAGCCGCGTTGACTGCCCCGACCGTCGATGGCGCGGCTTGAGCGCGGTGCCAGCTCGACGAGAGCGTCCATTCACTCGGGAACTGGAGTCGATCCGGTTCACCGAGGCGATTCGCGATCTGCTCGCGTTGCTCCTCAACTCGGGTCATAGATCGATCCCCGGAACTCGTTCAGTGACGAGACATCCCGTCAGATCCTCGCGATTCGGTCCGAAATGGTAGGTTCCGGTTCGACGACACGAGGTACAGCGGTAGACCTCCCAGTGCTGGGGTCCAGTATCGGGGTCGCTCCCTTCCTCGATCTCGACGGGTGCACCGCACTCACAGCGGAGTGTCATGCGCTACACCCCCGTTCGACTATGGGAATCGCAGGACGACGGTGGTGAGCGACGGGTCTCCCGTCCAAACCCACTT
>CAZIFX010000025.1:27265-30517 GCA_964538415.1 uncultured Halobellus sp. | reverse complement strand
AAGACGCATTGAAACCGATCGATCGCAGTATTTACCGTGAACGGTAAACGAGGTGAAAACGAAAAGGGTCGAGGTCGTCCAGCGCAGCCGCACACGGACGGGAAATCCCCTTCGAGATTCGGCCGGGTCCGACCCTCAGTCGACGTCGATCACGGTCCCGACGCCCTTGCTCGAGCCCTCGCGGAAGACGAACCGCTGGCCCGGCTCGACGAGGTACGGCCTGAACTTGAATCGAACGCGCGTTCGACCCGTGTCGCCCGGAAGGAGTCGCCCCTGGGCCGGCGAGAAGACGGCCGCCTCCGAGAGCGTCTCGAGGTGGACGACCGGCTCGTACCCCTCGCGGATCCGCGTCGGGTGGTTGAGTACCATGACCTCGGCCTCGAACTCCCGGACCGGTTCGACGTCCGCGTCGCGGGGGACGAGCGCCATCCCGCGCTGTATCTCCGCCTCGTCTATCCCCTTGAGCGCGATGCCGACGATTCGGCCCGCCTTGGCGCGGTCGACGCGATGGTAGTGCATCTCGATCGATCGAACCTCCACCTCGCGGAAGGAGCCGTCCGGCATCGGTCCGATGAGGAGCTCGTCGCCGGCCTCGACCGTCCCCGAGGTCACCGTCCCGGAGGCGACGGCGCCGACGCCGGTCACCTTGTAGCTCCGATCGACGTACATCCGGAACGTCTCACGTTCGGGAGTCGCACGCTTGGGCAGCGACGCGAAGAGCCGGTCGAGCGCCTCGATTCCGTCCATCGTCACCGCACTCGTCCGGAACAGGGGGACGACCCCGTCGCCCACTTCCGCGATCGCGACGTCGACGCCGTAGCGATCGACGAGGAGCGGCGTCTGTCCCGCGTCGCGGAGGGTCGACTCCACCTCCCGCTCGACGGCCGCGAGCCGGTCGTCGGTCACGGCGTCCGTCTTGGTAATGGCGACGATCGTCGGCAGCTCCGTCGCCAGCAGGATCCCGAGGTGCTCCCGCGTCGTCTTGGTCGGGCCGTCGTCGGCCGCGACGACGAGGAGTCCGTAGTCGAGCTTCTGGCCGACAAGCCCGCGGATCGTCGTGCGGAGCCACGGCTCGTGGCCGACGGTGTCGACGAACGAGACGAGCCGGTCGGCCTCCTCGACGATCCGCGCCCGGTCGGACTTCCGGTGGGGGTTGTCCATCCGGACCGGCTCGTCGGCGTCATCGGCGAAGCCGTAGACGGCGTACGAGAGGTCCGCCGAGAGCCCGCGTTCGACCTCGTGCGGCTGGACGTCGAGGAAGCCGCGGGTGCCGCCCTGGCCGTCGTCGGCCCGTCCCGTCACGAGCGTGCCGACGAGCGTCGACTTGCCGTGGTCGACGTGGCCGGCGGTGCCGACGACGAGGTGGTCGTCGTCCGCCTCGAAGACGCCACCCTCCTGTAACGTCGCGAGGCCGACGAGCCCCTCCTCGTCGCCGTTTCCGGCGGAGCCGGCGCTCCACGTCTCGACGTCGGCGATGTGGGCGTCAGCCTCCTCGGCTAAAAGCGAGAGGACGTCCATCGTCTCGGAGAAGGCCTCGGGGGAGATCCCGGCCAATCCGCCGTCGTCAGTGACTCCGAGGACGTAGGTCGCCTCCCCGTCGCCGGAGAGGACGCGGTGGCGCAGTTGGGCCACGAGCGACTCCATCCGCTCCTCCGAGAGGTGGACCTCGCGGGTCAGCCGCTCCTTGAACTCGATCGCGCCGCCGTCACGCTCGCCACGCTCGATGGCCCGTCGAAGGACGGACCGGTCAGCGCTCATGAAACGTTCTATGGAAGGACCGGCTATAACGGTTTTCGTGCGGATCGTCACCGTGGACCGGGATGGAAGCGTGTCGGTCGACGGGCCGACTGGCGGGACGGTCGGCGGAGCGATTAGCGGAGCGGTCGGCGGAGCGATCGACGAGGCGATCGGCGGAGCGATTAGCGGAGCGGTCGGCGGAGCGATCGGCGGGGCGGGCCGGTCGACGCGAAGGTAAAAACCGTCGCGGCCCGTCGATCCGACCGTGACCGTTCTCGTCTACGGCGCCTACGGCTACACCGGCGGGCTGATCGCGCGGGCCGCGCTCGATCGCGGGCTCGACCCGATCCTCGCCGGTCGCGACGGCGACCGCCTCCGCGAGCTCGGCCGGGAGCTTCGCGCCGACGTACGCGAGTTCGACCTCTCGATCCCCGAGGTCGTCGCCGAGAGCGTCCGCGACGTCGACGTCGTGTGCAACTGCGCCGGCCCCTTCGCCGCCACCGCCGAGCCGCTCGTCGACGCCTGCATCGACACCGGTACCGACTACCTCGACGTCACCGGCGAGTATCGCGTGCTGGAGGCGATCGCGGCGCGTGACGAGGAGGCCGCAGCCGCCGGCGTCACCCTGCTTCCCGCAGTCGGTTTCGACGTCGCCGCCACCGACTGTCTCGCCGCGGCGCTCGTCGGGCGGCTCCCGGACACGACCGAGTTGCTGTTGGGCTTCGACGCGGACGGCGCCGTGTCCCGTGGAACCGCCCGCACCGCGGTCCGCGGGCTCGGCGAGGGTCCCGTGATCCGTCGCGACGGCGAGCTCGTGCGGGCCGGCGACGGATTCGAGCGGGAGCGCCGATTCGACTTCGGTCGGGGCGAGCGTCCGGCGCTCGCGGTCGCGTGGGGCGACGTCGTCACCGCCGCACACACGACCGGCGTCGGGGACGTCGCCGTCTTCGCCGCCCTCGATCCACGCGTCATGCGGGCGATCCGCCTCTCCCGGCCGCTCGGCCCCCTCCTCCGGACCCGGCCCGTCCGTTGGCTGCTCGACCGGCTCGTCGCCGGGCACGTCGAGGGACCGACCGCGGACGAACGCGCCGCCAACGAGGTGTACCTCCGGGGGGAGGCACGTTCCCCGGACGGCGACGGGGTCGTCGAACGGTTACGGACTCCCGACCCCTACGACGTCACCGTCGAGACGACGCTCGCCGCAATCGAGCGCGTCGAACGCGACGAACCCGACGCGCGCGGTGAAGGTGGTGAGACGTCGAGGCACGGTGACGGGGTGCCGAACGGGTTCACCACGCCCGCGGGCGCCTTCGGCCCGTCGTTCATCGACGGCGTCGACGGCGTGCGGTGGATGGATCGGTGAACCGAAGACTCCGCTTCCGCCCCCGCACCGCTCGACACCCCGGTCCGCGAGCAACGACGCAGCGCTCAACGTTCCCGGTCCGCGAGCAGCGACGCACCGCTCAACGTTCCCGGTCCGCAAGCAGCGACGCACCGCTCAACGTTCCCGGTCCG
>CAZIFX010000025.1:0-27165 GCA_964538415.1 uncultured Halobellus sp. | reverse complement strand
CGCTCAACGTTCCCGGTCCGCGAGCAGCGACGCGGCGACGTCGTCGATCGCCGCCTGCACCGGCTCCAGCTCGTCGATCGTGGAGGCGTTGTACGCCCGCTTGCTCCGGTCGACGTGTCGCGGAACGATCCCGTGTGCCTCCATCGACAGCTCCGCGAGCCGTCGGTGTCGCTCGGTTTCCCGGTAGGCGGGGAGGTGAAGTCGTTCGACGAGCGCCTTCGGGATCCCGGATTTCCCCTCGGAGGCGAGCCCCTCGATCGAGCGCTGGTAGACCGCCGAGTTGAGCAGCGCACAGAGAAAGTGCGCCTCGTGTGCGTCGTCGGTGGCGACGAACATGCAGTGGTCGCCGGGCACGACCCGCTTCTCGCCGAGGTCGGGGTCATCGACGGTGGAGATGACGGCGAAGTGCGGCTTGAACCCGAGCCGACACCAGACGACCTTGTAATCGGCCCACGTGTACTCGCCGAGCCCGAAGAGGTTGTAGAAGGGGCCGGAGTCGAACCACGACGAGGACCGACCCTCCAGCGTCTCGCGGTGCTCCGCGAGATGCTCGAAGGTTCGCGGGGTCTCCCGGCGGAGCTCGGCCTCGTTGTCCGCATCCACCTTCGGCAGCGGGACGAGCTGGAGATCGTGGCCGAACAGGCCGTACTTGACGACGTGACGCGATCGGAGGTACGGGTAGACGTGGTCCGGCTCCAAGTCGGCGAGCTGCTCGCGGTCGAGCGAGAAGACGGCCTTCGCGTCGTCCTTGACGCCGTGGCGGATCCGGTGATCGGGGTCGCCGAGCGCACGGCTCTCCACGTCCCCGGCGATCCACGGCGAGGCCGGATCGTCCGGCTGGACGGGCGTTAATCCGGTTTGCCCCCGACACAGCGACGCCCGGATCGCTGCCGCCGAGTCGAACTTCGGCCTCCTGCCCCCGTGTGTCCCGTTCGCACGTTTCCACGAGACGCACTCGACGGGGAAGGTCGTCGCCGCGTCCGCCCGCAGGCCGTAGACGGCTGCGTCGGCGTTCACCTCGTCGCCGAACGGATGGAGCGAGCCGAAATCGTGGACCGTCTCCACGGAAACGGGCCGGTCGCCGACCCGTCCGCGCCGGAAGAGCCGCCCGGCGGGTCCGGTGATCAGGTTCCGTTTCAACACGACCGCGGCGTCGCCGTCCGGCGCGAGGTAGCGGTCCAGACAGGTCCAGACGAACGGGACGGAGACGTCGTCGTTTCCGTAACCGAGCAGCGACTCGCGGCCGTGATACGCCTGCAGGTTCAGCCGGTCCACGTGCGTCCGGCGCCACGCCGCCCGCGTTCGCTCGGGCAACGCGCTCCACGTGATCCACGGCGGGTTGCCGACGAGGTGGTCGACCGTCAGCGCCGGCGAGTCGTCCCGGACGACTGATCCGGCGGATGGCCCCGCCTCCCGCAGTCCGAGCGCGTCCGCACGAACGACGGGAACCGTCACCTCCGTGACCGCCTCGTCGTCGAGCAGCGACCCGAGCGCCGAGAGGTACGCCAGCCGCGCGCCCCGCACCGCAACCGGGTTGACGTCGATCCCGTAAACGGTGTCAGTGATCGCATCGACGGCCGCCGCAGCCGACTCGACCGGTTCGGTCGGCCTCGGCGATTCCAGTGATCCCTCCATCGCCTCACGCTTTCGCGCGATACAGACCGTGAGGAAGGTGCCGACGCCGCAGCCCGGGTCGAGGAACGTCTCGGAGGCGGGGTCGTCGATGTCGAGCGTCTCCACGGCGAGCTCGGCGAGCCCACGGGGAGTGTCGTACTCGCCGAGCGCGAGCCGCGTTTCGCGGGGGACGACGTCGGCGTAGAGCGCCCTGAGCGACGAGGGGGATACCCCGACCGATCCGCCCCGTTCCGAGTCGGTCGGATCGTCGCGCTCGGCGGGACCCGCCGCAGCCGCCAGCGCTCGTGGGCTCTCGAAGCCCGCAGTCTCCGCGACGTGGTCGTGGACCGCTCGACGGCCGCCTTCGACCGACGCGCCGGGCTCTTCGCCGGAGGCGTGCTCGTCGACCTCGCTGCCGAACCCGTCGAGCATGACGAGCGTGATACCGTGGCGTCGTTCGAGCGCCGAGAGCTGCGCCGAGACGACGAAGTCGAAGTACAGCGTCCCGACGACGCGATCCCGCTCGAGGTCGGTCGCGTCCCCGCCGTGGCTCGCGAGGAAGCGTCGTTCCCGCGGCGGCAATGCATCGAAAAGGTCCCGATCGTTCCGGAACAGGCCCCGAAGCGCCGTCGTGTACCGTTCGTGAACGTCGCTCTCCCGGCCCCACCGTTCGAGGAGCCGCGTGCGACGTGCCGCACGGGCGTCGTCCTCCGCGACGGACGGCCGCCTCATGAAACGCCCCCCGGCTCGAGGATGCCGCGAACCCGTTCGTCGGCGCCCGCTTCACGCTCGCCGTCGTTGCCGGTCGCCTCCCGCTCGATCGAGAATCCGAGATCAGTATAAAAGGTCGACAGCGACGGGTCGAACGCCGCGGTGACCCGTTCGACTCGCTCGTCGACCACGGCGGCTCGCACCGCCTCGGCGACGAGCGCGGAGCCGATCCCGCGGCCCCGGCGCTCGCGCCGAACGGCGACCGCCTCCACGTGTCTCCGGGTAGGTTCGGGCCGGCGAACGACGACGGCGCCGACGACGGCGTCCGTTCGCTCGGCGCGGGCGACGTGGACGTCGTCCGTTGCGATCCGGTCCGCGAGCGGATCGACGTCGACCTCAAGCATCGCCGCGTCCACGACCCGCAGGACGTCGAGCCGGTCGGCGGGATCGGCGGGCTCGATGACGATGCCGTCGGGTGGATCCGGCGCGGTTCGACCGGCCTGGGTCGGCTCCCCGCTCACGCGAACTTCGCCACCTCCGCAAGCAGGTCGTCGACCGACGGGCGATCGTCCGGCCGCCGCCCGGCGTGTCGCCACAGCTCCCGCACCTCTCCCGGATCGCCGCGGAGGTCGACGAGCACGGCGAGCGGCAGCCGGCCGAGCAGGTCGATCCGCCGCCCGACCGGTCCGAGCGTCGTCGGCTGCCCGTACCGCTCGGCGACCGCGTTGTCCGGGTCCGCGAGCACCGGATGCGGCGCGCCGCGGCACCCAGCCCAAGCGGCCGCGCGGGAGGCGGGTTCGGGAAGTACGGAGACGACGGCGACGTCGCGGTCGCGAAACGCGGCGTGCCGGCGGGCGATCCGCGTTGCCTGCCGCCGACAGTTTCCACAGAGGTGGTCACGATGAAAGAGGACGACCGCGAGGGTCGCGTCGGCGTCGGAGAGCGTAAACGGGTCGGGACCGACCCCGCCGTTGTGGAGGGTGAAATCGAGGAGGACGTCGCCGCGGTCGTCCGCCGCGTCGTCCCGCCGCTCCGGCGTATCACTGCGGTCGCCGGAGGCATCGTCCCGCCGCTCGGGCGAGTCGATCACGACGGTCTCGCACCTCCCTTGATCAGTCGAAGGAGAGTGACCCGCTCGGCGTCGACGGGGCGGTCGCCGGGGACGGGAGAGCCGTCGACGAGGATCGAGGCCTCCTGCGGGTGGTAGCCGACCGTCCGTATCAGGTCGGCGTACGTCGCCTCGTCGTCGACGACGCACTCCCGCGTATCCCCGCCGACGATCTCCACCGTCACGTTCATGCGCTTCGGTAGTCGCCCGACTCTGGTTAATGACTCGGTCGCGTTCGCCGGCGACCCGGAATGCCGGGAGCAGACGCGAACCCGGGGCGCCACACACCCCTCAGATCTCCGCGATCCGCTCGGCCACGTCGTCCCAGTGGCTTCCCTTCCAGAACCGCCGACCGCAGTCGCAACATCGCCAGACCGGGGCCGCATCGTCCGGAACGTAGTCGGGGAGGACGTCGCGGTCGGCTTGGTCATCGCGGTCTGCGTGGACATCGCGGGTATCGGAGTCGTCGCGGTCGGCGTGAACGTCGCCGTCAGTGAGGACGTCGCCGTCGACGGAGTCATCACTCGCGTCCACTTCGCGGTTGAGCCGCCCGTTGCAGGCGCCGCAATGCCGCGGCTCGTCCGCGAGCGCGACCGGGTAGCCGGCCGCAGCGACCTCCCGGAGCTGCCCGTCCACGTCGCGTTCAGTCAGCAGCATCGCTCCCGGCACGGCTGCGTCGCCCTCGGCGCGCGCCGCGAGGTCACGGTCCCGGGTGACGAGCACGCGCTCCTTCGCGGTCGCGACCGCGAGCAGCCGCTCGTCGGCCTCGATCCCACGGTCGAGCGCGTAGACGGCGTCGTAGCCACAAAACCGGAGGTGGCGCGCGAGCGATCCGCACATGACGTCGACGAGCAGCGGCGGTCGGTCGGCCTCGACCGACCCGTCGGCTCCGTCCATCTACTCGAGGAACGCACGCAGTTCGGCCGGCGAGCGCGTGTTGAGGACGTCGGCGCGCTCGGCCCACCCCCGTCGCGCGGTGTGGACGCCGTAGCGGACGTGCTCGAACTCGCGAGGCGCGTGCGCGTCGGTGTTGACGGCGATCATCGCGCCGGCCTCGACCGCAGCCCGCACCGCTCCGCCGTCCGCGTCGAGTCGCGCGGGATTGGCGTTCACCTCGATCGCGGTGTCGGCGACGGCGGCCGCCTCGGCGATCGCCTCGAAGTCGGGCGCAAGCCCCTCACGGCTGTTGATGATCCGGCCGGTTGGATGGCCGAGCACGTCGACCTCGGGATGCTCGACCGCGCGGACGAGCCGCTCGGTAGCGGCCGCGGCGTCCTGGTCGAGCGCCGAGTGCGGCGACGCGACGACGAGGTCGAGATCGGCGAGCGTCTCGTCCGCGGTCGTGATCGCTCCCTCCGCGTCGACGTTGGCCTCGATCCCGTGGAACACCTCGATCGGCGCGTCCGCGGCGACCTCGGCGACCGCCTCGACCTGCTCGGCGATCTCGGCCTCCTCCAGCCCGACGTTTCCGAAGACGCCCGGCCCCGCGGCGTGGTCCGTGACGGCGTGGAAGTCGTAGCCGCGGTCGACGGCCGCCGCGACCATCTCCTCGACCGAGAAGCTGCCGTCGGACCAGTCGGTGTGGGTGTGGAGGTCGCCGCGAACGTCGCCCACCTCGACGAGCGCCGGCAGCGATCCCTCGCTCTCCGCGGCGGCCGCCTCCACCTCGCCGGCGTCCTCGCGGAGCTCCGGCGACACCCACGCCATGTCGAGCGCCTCGTAGACGCTCGCCTCGGTCTCGCCGGCGACGTGCTCGCCGACCCGCTGGTCAGCCTCCGATTCCTCGACGTCCGAGACGTCGAAGACGCCGTACTCGTTCACCTTGAGCCCGCGGTCGATCGCCCGGTTGCGGACCGCCACGTTGTGCTCCTTCGATCCGGTGAAATACTGGAGGGCGGCGCCGAACTCGGTGATGTCGACGACGCGGAGGTCGACCCGCGTGCCCGCCGCCCGGACGCTCGCTTTGATCGTGCCGGCCTCGATGACGGCGTCGGCGCCCTCCCAGTCGACGAACGCCTCGACCACCGCCTCGGTCTCGTCGCTCGCGACGAGCACGTCGACGTCGCCGATCGTCGCCTTCCAGCGCCGGATCGAGCCGCAAACCTCGGCCTTCGCGACCGCATCGAGGTCGGCGAGGTGCGCGAGGGCATCGTCCGCGACCGGCCGGGCGTCCCCCAGACGGGTTCGCTCGCCGGCCTCTCGCGCGAAGGCGACGTTGTCGAGGATGTTCTCCTCGGTCTTTGCGCCGAAGCCCTTCACCTCGCGGATCTCGCCCGCCTCCGCCGCGGCCTCCAGCTCGTCGAGCGTCGTGATCGAGAGCTCCCGATACAGGGTGCCCACCGTCTTCGGCCCGACGCCCTCGACGCGCGTGAGTGCCGCCATGTCCACGGGAAGCTCCTCGCGGAGGTCCTCGAGTTCCGCGATCGTGCCCGTCTCGACGTACTCGACGATCTTCGAGGCGATGGCGTCGCCGACGCGGTCGATCTCGGCGACCGCGTCCGCACCCTCCCGTGCGAGCGCCTCGACCGGTGCGGGATGGTCGGCGACGTTCTCCGCCGCGCGCCGGTACGCGTTCGGCTTGTACTCGACGCCCGTCGCCTCGAGGCGATCGGCGAACTCGAAGAGGAGCGCCGCGACCTCGTCGTTTCGGCTCATTTGACGGAAGTTCGAGCCCGACTCATTTATATTCTCGATCCCGGTCCCGGTCGGATTCGAGCCGGGGATGCCCACGGGTCGACGGGCCGGATTGCCGTCGTCATCTCAGTAACGCCGGATCCGGGCCAGTTATGTATCACGAAAAAATATAGAGTACGATGTTTGGACAAGAGGATCGATTCGACAGGCGGACGTTTATGAAGGCCGCGGGCGTGGCGGGGGCGGTGAGCCTCGCGGGCTGTGCCGACGACGACGGCGGACAGGAGTTCGTCACCATCGGGACCGGCGGAACGGGAGGCGTATACTTCCCGCTCGGCGGCGGAATGGCCGACATCATGAATCAACACATGGACGGGATCGACGCCACCGCGGAGTCCACCGGGGCGAGCGTCGAGAACTGTCGGCTCGTCGGCAACGACGAGATGACGATGGCGCTCGCGCTCGGCAACTCCGTGCTGCTCGCGGTCAACGGCGAGGGCGACTTCGACGAGCCGATCGACCTGTCGGCGGCGTTCGGCGCCTATCAGAACGCGACGCAGGTCGTCGTTCCCGAGGATTCCGACGTCGAGACGCTCGCAGATCTCGAGGGCCTCGACGTGAGCGTCGGCGCACCGGGCAGCGGGACGGAGGTCATCGCCGAGGAGCTGCTCAACTGGTACGGCCTCACGTACGACGACATCAACGAGGAGCGGCTCTCATTCGCGGAGACGTCGGACGCCCTGCTCGA
Source organism: uncultured Halobellus sp. (assembly GCA_964538415.1). Lineage (GTDB taxonomy): Archaea > Halobacteriota > Halobacteria > Halobacteriales > Haloferacaceae > Halorubrum. Next base: position 20,350 of record CAZIFX010000025.1, on the reverse strand, counting down.
CGGCAACATCGACGCGGGCTTCTGGAGCGTCGCCTTCCCGGCCTCCTCCATCGAGGAGCTCGCCTCCCAGCGTGACGTTCGGCTGATCGACTTCCCGGAGGAGGACCTCGATGCCATCGACGAGGAGTTCCCCTACTACGCGCCCGGCGTCATTCCCGCCGGCACCTACCCCGGTCAGGATGCCGACGTCAACCAACCCGGCGTGACGAACACCATGATCGTTCGGTCCGACGCCGACGAGGAGTTCATCCACGACGTCGTCGAGGTCATCTACGAGAACCTCGACACCCTCGTGGACGTCCACCCGGCCGCGGAGCAGTTCGAGGAGACGGCCCGTGCCGCGCCGATCGACCTGCATCCGGGCGCCGAACGATACTTCGACGACGCGGGGCTCTGAGGGCAGTGACGCTCCGGCGGCTCGGGTTCCTCGTGGCGATCGTCGCGCTCGTGGGGTTCACGAGCGTGGCGGCCGCCGCGACCCTGCCGGCCGGGGATGCAGTGGTGATCGACGATCCGGAGACCGGAGAGGTCCACGACCGATTCATGCTCGACGCGGGCGAGACGTTCGCGGTGACGTACGTCCACTCGTTCGAGAAGACGCCCGTGACGGCAGTGTATACCGTTCGAGACGGGGAGATACACCAAGTGAGAGAGGAGTACGCGTACAACGCCGCGGGGCTCGGCTACACGCGGTCCGAGCGACGCGAGGGGAACCGGACCGTCGTCGACGTCAACGAGCACGTCGGCTCGTTCACGATCCGGATCTCCGACTCGGAGGCGCATTACCTGACGGTCGACGGACGGGACCGTCCGCTCGATTCGTACGCGGAACCGTGGTCGACGGTCAGGGTGACGGCCGACCGCGTGAGCCATCTCGAAAAGCAGTGGAGTCTCGGAGCATAACGCACACATGACCACCGATACCGAGGACGCCGAGGCGGAAACGAACGAAGGCACAACGACCGGACCACGGAACGAGGTCGACGGACCTGACGGACCCGACGGGACCGCCGGGATCGACCTCACGGCGACCGACCAAACGGCCGCGTCCCGTCGCGGCACGCACCTGAGCGGCTACGGGAAACGGGATCTCGACGGAACGCTCGTCGCGGCCGTCGTGACCATCCTCGCCGTGGGTCTCGGCGCCTATCACGTCGTGACCGCCTACACCGGGGTTCCGGGCGCGTTCACAAACCGCCCCATCCACCTCGCGGTGATGATGGCGCTTAGCTTCCTCGTGTACGGAGCCTGGGAGGGGGTAGCGGGCGAACGCGTGCCGTGGTACGACTGGCTGCTGGCGGCCCTGTCGTTTCCGGCGGTGTTGTATCTGGCGTACGCGATAAACTACGGCGATGCCGCCGCACGTGCAGGGTCGCCGACGACGGTCGACATCGTCTTCGGCGCGATCACGTTGCTTCTCGTCCTTGAGATGACCCGTCGGACGACCGGGATCATCCTGCCCATCATCGCCTCGTCGTTCGTCGTGTACGCGTTCGTCGGTCCGATGATGCCGGGTCTGCTCGCCCACCGGGGATACGGCTACGAACGGATCCTCTCGCACCTCTACATGACCACCGAGGGAATCTTCGGGATCCCGCTCGGCGTGAGCGCGACGTTCGTCGTCCTCTTCATCATCTTCGGGGCGTTCCTCGAGGTGACCGGGATCGGCGACTGGTTCATCGATCTGGCGTACGGGGTGACCGGCCGTCTCTCCGGCGGTCCCGCGAAGACCTCCGTCCTCGCCAGCGGATTCATGGCGAGTCTCAACGGGAGCGCCGTCGCCAACACGGCGACGACCGGCGCGTTCACCATCCCGCTGATGAAGCGGACGGGTTTCGACGACTACTACGCGGCCGCGGTCGAGTCGTCCGCGTCCTCCGGAGGACAGATCATGCCGCCGGTGATGGGAGCCGGGGCGTTCATCATGGCGGTCTGGACGGGGATCAGCTACGCGGACATCATCATCTCGGCGACGGTGCCCGCGATGCTGTTTTTCCTCTGTGTGGGGATGGCGGTCCACTTCCGCGCAAAAAAGCAGGGCCTGAAGGGGCTTCCGAAGTCCCAGCTGCCCGACTCGCGGACCCTGCTCATCTACCGCTTCTACTACACGCTCCCCATCATCGTGCTCGTGTTCATGCTCGTCCAGGGGTTCACCGCGATGCGTGCGGGCTTCTGGGCGATCCTGCTCGCGATCGTCGTCTGCGTCTTCCCCGACCGGATCCGGCGGCTCTCGGACCTGCGTGATCCGGGGTCCGGCGAGAGCGCCGGGCGGCTGCTGAAGGACTCCCTCCGGCTGCTCGCCGCCGGCCTCGAACGCGGCGTTCGAATGACGATTCTCGTCGCAGCCGCCTGTGCAACCGCGGGGATCGTCGTCGGAGTCGTGACCCTCACCGGCCTCGGTCTCAAGTTCTCCTCGCTCGTCGCGTCGCTGTCGGGCGGCGTCGTCCTCATCGCGCTCGTGTTGACGATGTTCGCGTCGATCCTGCTCGGGATGGGACTGCCGACGACGGCCGCGTACGTCGTCGTCGCGGCGCTCGGTGCCCCGGCGCTCACGCAGTTCGGCGTCGACCTGCTCGCGGCACACCTGTTCATCTTCTATTTCGCGATCATCTCCGCGATCACCCCGCCGATCATGCTTGCGGTGTTCACCGCCAGCGGCATCGCCGAGTCCGACCCCTGGCGGACCGGGTTCGCCGCGATCAACATCGCCAGCGTCGGGTTCATCATCCCGTACATGTTCGTGTACGGAACGGAACTGCTGTTGATCGGCGAGCCCGTCGACGTCGCGGTCAGCGTCGTCACCGCAATCGTCGGCGTGATCGCCCTCTCGGCGTCGACGCAGGCGTACCTCCTGAAGAGCGCGTCCCTGCCGGAACGGGCGCTGTTGCTCGTCGGAGCGTTGCTGATGATGTTCCCGCACGTTCCCACCGACGCCGTCGGAGCCGTCGTGCTCGGCGCCGTGTTCGTCAGACAGTACGTCGCGGTGAACGCCGAGTCGCCCGCGCCCGCGGCGGCCGACTGACCGTCTCGACGGGTCTCCCCGCCGGCCCACGGAGTATCTTTTCGATGATATGTATGGAACACAAGAACTAATCACGCGGCCGTCGCGAGGGACGTGTATGCACGTCGTTGCAGCGGTCGACACCGACGAGGACGCGGGACCGATCGTCGAGGAGGGGTTGGTGCTGGCGGAGACGTTCGGCGATCCGTTACACGTGGTACACGCCGTTCCCTCGACCGAGTTCGCGGCGATCCAGCGGGAACACGTCTCGGCCGGCGGCGAGACGCTCACTAGGGGGGAGGTCGCACGCGCCCACCTCGAGGACGTGCTCGACGCCGACGCCCTCTCCGGATCCGTCGACGTCGAGTTCGTGGGACTCGACGGCGAACCCGCCGACGCGATCCTCGATCACGCCGCGGAGGTCGACGCCCGCTACATCGTCATCGGGGGACGGGATCGATCTCCCGCGGGGAAGGCGCTCTTCGGAAGCGTCGCACAGACGGTGATACTCGAGGCGGACCGCCCCGTCGTCGTGGCCGGTCGCTGACGCTGCGGGCACCGACGCCGACCGTTCTCGCCGGATCCAGAGCGGCGGGCTGGTCTCGGCGGGATCACGATGCCCGCCGACTCGATTCGATCCGTCGACGAATCGAGCGTCCGTCCACGGATCGGTCCGTCGTCGACGTCGAGGTCATGCCTGCGCGGGCACGCCGTCCGACCGGGTCCGAAACCGATCGTTCGTTCGAAAACGCGACCGTCGATCTCACGCCACGTATATAAACCGCGCCGAAAGCCTCACACCAAAATCGACGGAACGTCGACGCTACCGTGCGATCCGCATGGAGAGGCGTGTGACAACGTGCGACACACTTATTAGTGAGAATCCCTCCCATACATATAGACTCGGTTACGAGCCGAGCGGACGACCACCCGCGAGTCGGTGTCCGACGAGGCGTCGCCGCGACGTCGGCGGAGCACGTGATCACGGCACGGAGAGCCGTAGGCCCGCCCATCGGTCGTCGCTCGCGTCGGCCACCGCGACCTCGGTCCCTCGCGCGGCTCGCCCGGGCATCGGTGAACACAATGACAGACAGACAAACGCTCGAACGGCTCAGCGAACGGTACCGTGAGAACGTCCCGGACGACCTCCGGGCGGCGCGATCGTTCGACTGGTACCTCGACGAGCTGTATCAGGACCCGCAGGTCGCGCGGAACGCCCACCAGCGCGTCGCCGACATGTTCGACCACTACGGCACGCGTTACGACGAGGATCGCGGCGTCGTCGAGTACGCGCTCGCCGCGGACGACCCGATCCACGGCGGCGAGAACGTCTTCTACGGCCGCGAGATCCACGAGGCGATCCACGAGTTCGTCAACAAGGTGAAGTCGGGCGCCCGCGGGCTCGGCCCCGAAAAGCGGATCAAGCTCCTCCTCGGCCCCGTCGGCTCCGGAAAGTCCCACTTCGACTGGCTCGTCCGGCGCTACTTCGAGGCGTACACCCGCGAGGACGCCGGCCGGATGTACACCTTCCGATGGACCGGACTCACCTCGATCATCGACGATCAGGACCCGGGCGACGACGTCGTCCGCTCGCCGATGAATCAGGATCCCCTCGTGTTGCTGCCGAAACCACAGCGGGCCGCCGTGCTCGCCGACCTCAACGAACGGCTGGACGCCCCCTACACCCTTCGGAACGACCAACACCCCGACCCGGCCTCGGAGTTCTACCTCGATTCGCTGTTGGCCCACTACGACGACGACCTCGCGGCGGTCATCGACGAACACGTCGAGATCATCCGCCTCGTCGCCGATGAAAACCGGCGTGAGTGTATCGAAACGTTCGAGCCGAAGGACAAGAAGAACCAGGACGAAACGGAACTCACCGGCGACGTCAACTACGCCAAACTCGCCGTCTACGGCGAATCTGATCCCCGGGCGTTCGATTACGCCGGCGCGTTCTGTAACGCGAATCGGGGGCTTTTCTCCGGCGAGGAGCTCTTGAAGCTCCAGCGGGAGTTCCTCTATGATTTCTTACACGCCTCACAGGAGGGGACGATCAAGCCGAAGAACAACCCCCGGATCGACATCGATCAGGTGATCGTCGGCCGGACGAACATGCCGGAGTACCGCGAGAAGACCGGCGACGAGAAGATGGAGGCGTTCAACGACCGAACCAAGCGGATCGACTACCCGTACGTCCTGGAGTACGAGAGCGAGGCGCGGATCTACCGGAAGATGCTCGAGAACGCCGACGTGCCGAACGTCCACGTCGAGCCGCACACGCTGGAGATGGCCGGCCTCTTCGGCGTGCTCACGCGGATCCAGGAGCCGACCGACGAGACCGTCTCCCTTCTCGATAAAGCGAAGGTGTACAACGGCGAGCTGGAGGACGAGGAGATCGACGCGCGCAAGCTGCGCGAGGACGGCGAGGAGTCCGCCGACGTCGGCGAGGGGATGGACGGGGTCTCCGCGCGGTTCATCGGCGACGAGATCGCCGAGGCGATCATGGACGCGACCCACCGCGACCGGAGCCACCTCTCGCCGTTGTCCGTCTTCGACCACTTCGAGGCCAACCTCGGCGGCCACGGCTCCATCGCGGCCGACGACCTCGATCGCTACGAGCGGCTTCTGGAGACGGTCCGCGAGGAGTACCGAGAGCGCGCGATCGAGGACGTCAGACACGCGCTCGCGTACGACGTCGACGAGCTTCGCCGGCAAGGCGAGAAGTACATGGATCACGTGATGGCGTACATCGACGACGCCACCGTCGACGACGAGCTGACCGGCCGCGAGACGGAGCCCGACGAGACGTTCCTCCGGGCGGTCGAAGAGCAGCTCGACGTCCCCTCGGACCGCAAGGACGACTTCCGTCAGGAGGTGTCGAACTGGGTTTCCCGGCGCGCCCGCGAGGGTCGCGGCTTCGACCCGCAGGAGAACGACCGGCTCCGGCGGGCGCTCGAACGCAAGCTCTGGGAGGACAAGAAACACAACATCAACTTCTCGGCGCTCGTCTCCGCGACCGACCTCGACGACGAGGAGCGGAGCGCCTGGGTCGACGCGCTCGTCGATCGGGGCTACTCGGAGGACGGGGCGGCCGAGGTGCTCGAGTACGCGGGCGCGGCGGTCGCCCGCTCGGAGATGGAAGATGACGGGGCGTGACCGAACCGACGACGGCGAGGCGTTCCTCGCGGACGCCGACGAGACCGTTCGCGGCGCGTACGACCCACCGATGGGGCTGGAGGCGTACGTCGACCACGTCCTCGAGAAGCCGCTTGCGGCGGCCTCCGCGGCCGGCTACGTCCTCGCGGCGATCGAGTCGACCGGCACCCGCGAGGTCCGCGAGCGGGGCGAGCGGCTGCAGCGCTACCGCTTCTTCGACGACCCGTACAACGACGGCGAACACGCCGTGTTGGGCAACACCGCCGCGCTCAACGCCTTCGTCGACGACCTGCGTGCGGCCGCGGCCGGCCGCGGCAACGACGAGAAGATCGCCTGGATCGACGGGCCGACGGCGACGGGGAAATCCGAGTTCAAGCGCTGTCTCGTGAACGGGCTTCGCGAGTTCTCCCGCACGGAGGAGGGGCGACGGTACACCCTGGAGTGGAACGCCACCGGCGCGGGCGGCGGGCGATCGCTGTCGTACGGCAGCGGCGGCGACGCCGGCGCGTGGTACCGGAGCCCGGTCCGCACCCCGCCGCTTTCGGTGTTCCCCGACGAGGTGCGCGAGCGGATCGCCGCCGCGGCCGGCGAGGGCTCCGCTGACGACTCCGCCCCCATCCCGACCGACATCGACCTCGACCCGTTCAGCCGGGAGGCCTACGAGGGGCTCGAGTCGATCTACCGTGAGGAGGGTCATCGGGACGTCTTCTCGGCGATCACCGACCGGGATCACCTTCGCGTGACGAGCTACGTGGTCGACGAGGGGAAGGGGATCGGCGTACTCCACGCGGAGGACGACGGTACGCCGAAGGAGCGGCTCGTCGGCTCGTGGATGGGCGGCATGCTGCGCGAGCTCGACTCGCGCGGACGAAAGAACCCGCAGGCGTTCAGCTACGACGGCGTGCTCTCGCAGGGCAACGGCGTGCTCACCGTCGTCGAGGACGCGAGCCAGCACGCCGATCTCCTGCGTCGCCTGCTCAACGTGCCCGACGAGCGCCGGGTCAAACTCGACAAGGGGATCGGCATGGACCTCGACACGCAGCTGGTCGTGATCTCCAACCCCGACCTCGACGCCGAGCTCGACCGACACGCCGACCGTGAGGGGGCCGACCCGCTGAAGGCGCTGAAACGCCGGCTCGCCCGCCACGAGTTCCGCTACCTCACCGACCGACGACTGGAGACGGCGCTGTTGCGCCGCGAGCTGGCCGGCGAGACGGAGATCCACGCGACGGACGACCCGGCGGATGCCGACGTGGTCGACGAGCGGGTCCGGGCGCCGCTGACGATGCCGATCCGTGACGGCGACGGCACGGTCACGGAGCGGGAGCTGGCTCCGCACGCGCTCGGGGCAGCCGCGCTCTACGCGGTCGTCACTCGGCTCGACGTCGACGACCTGCCGACGGGACTCGACCCGGTGGAGAAGGCGCGACTCTACGAGGTCGGCGAGCTCCGTCGCGAGGACGACCGGATCACGATGGACGACGTCTCGGCCGGCAAGGACGACGGCCGGACCGGGATCCCCGTCACGTACACGCGCGACGTGATCGCCGACCTGCTCGGCGCCGACGCCGACCGGAGCCATCCCGACCTGCCGGTCGAGCGGGTGATCACGCCCGCGGACGTCCTCGACGCGATGGCCGAGCGGCTGTCGGACGCCCCCGTCTTCTCCCGGGCGGAGGCCGCCGAGTTCGAGGGCCGACGGGCCGCCGTCGCGGAGCGCGTCCGCGACCGACAGCGCACGGAGGTGATCGACGCGATCCTCGCGGCCGAGACGGTCTCCGAGGAGACCGTCGCGGAGTACGTCGAACACGTCTATGCGTGGGACGCCGACGAGCCCGTCGAGACCGATCGCGGGCCGGTCGAGCCCGACGCGCTCGCGATGAAGGTGTTCGAGACGGAGACGCTCGGCCGGTTCGGCGAGGACGACTATCGCGGCACGAAGCCGAGCCACGCGGTCGCGACGTTCCGCCGCGAGCAGGTGATCCGCGCGCTCACCCGGTACGCCTGGCGCAACCGCGACGAGGGGTTCAGCGTCGACGACGTCGAACTCGCTGAGATCCCCGAGCTCAAGTCGGTGTTGGAGTCGAACGACCTCGTGGACGTGAAACGCCGCTTCCCCGACATGGATCCGCACGACTGGGCGGACCCGCCGACGAACACCGAGACGGCCCGCGTGAAAGCCGAGACGATCGACCGACTGACCGACCGCGGCTACAGCGAGGCGTCCGCGGAGCTGACGACCCGCGCCGTGATGCGCGACGCCCGCGAGGAGTGGGAGACGCTCGTCGCCGACGGCGGCGACGCGTCCCGCCGCTCCGGTGACCGTAACGGCTCGAGCGGAGGTGGTCGCTGATGCGGATCACGCGCGACCGCGAGCGCTTCCGCGAGGTCGGCGAGCGGCGCCGCGAGGACCTCTCGGAGTTCATCAGCCACGGCGACCTCGGCGGCTCCGCGCCCGACCGGATCCGGATACCGATCAAGATCGTCGACCTGCCGGAGTTCGCCTACGACCGGCGCGATGCCGGCGGCGTCGGACGGGGGCGGGACGGCCAGCCGCAGCCCGGCCAGCCGGTCGATCCGCAGCCGGGCGACGCTGGCGAGGACGGCGACGGCGACGAGGAGGGCGAACCCGGCGAGGAGGCGGGCGACCACGAGTACTACGAGATGAACCCCGAGGAGTTCGCCGCGGAACTGGACGAGGAGCTCGGCTTGGATCTCGAGCCGAAGGGCAAACGCGTGGTCGAGGAGGTGGAGGGCGACTTCACCGACGTCGCCCGCGCCGGTCCACGGGGTACCCTCGACGTCGACGAGTTCTTCAAACGCGGGCTGAAGCGCCACCTCGCGACCGACTTCGACGACGCGTACGTTCGCGAGGGGCTGTTCGTCGCCGGCGCCGACGTCGACGACGTCTTCACGTGGGCCCGCGAGCAGCAGATCCCCGTCTCACGCGCGTGGATCGCCGACGCGGCCGCCGATCTGACGGCGGAACACGGCGATCCAGTCGCCACGCTCGACCGGTGGAAGAGCTTCGACGAGCTGGAACGCGAGGTGGACACGGAGCCGACGCACGTCCGGATCAGACGCGAGGGGCTCGACAGCGTCCCGTTCCGGCGGGAGGACGAGCGGTTCCGGCATCCCGAGGTGATCGAGAAACGCGAACGCAACGTCGTCGTCGTCAACGTGCGCGACGCCTCCGGCTCGATGCGGGAGACGAAACGCGAGCTCGTCGAGCGCGTCTTCACCCCGATGGACTGGTACCTGACGGGGAAGTACGACGAGGCCGAGTTCCGCTACGTGGTTCACGACGCGGAGGCGTGGGAGGTCGACCGCGCGGACTTCTTCGGGATCCAGTCGGGCGGCGGCACGCGCATCTCCAGCGCCTATGAGCTGGTTGCGGAGATCTTAGAGGAGTATCCGTTCGCCGAGTGGAACCGATACGTCTTCGCCGCCGGCGACTCCGAGAACTCCGGCAACGACACCACCGAGAGCGTCATCCCGCTGATGGAGTCGATCGACGCGAACCTCCACGCGTACGTGGAGACCCAGCCCGGCGGCAGCGCGCCGAACGCGCGCCACGCCGACGAGGTGGAGCGGGCGCTCGGCGACGCCGACAACGTCGCCGTCGCGCGCGTGCAGGGCCCCGAGGACGTCACCGACGCAATCTACGAGATCCTGAGCACGGAGGACGGCGGGGCGACTGCGGACCGGGAGGCCGGGGAGGTGCGATCATGAGGGACGACCGTCTCGAGGCGAAACGCGAGGCGGCGACGCTCGACGAGCCCGCCCGGGAGGCACGGAACCTCGCGGAGCGGCTCGGGCTTGAGCCGTACCCGGTACGATACTGGGTGGTCGACCACGACGAGATGAACGAACTCATCGCCTACGAGGGGTTCCAACGTCGATACCCGCACTGGCGCTGGGGAATGAACTACGAGCGCCAGCGAAAGAAGGATCGACACGGGCTCGGGAAGGCGTTCGAGATCGTCAACAACGACGATCCGGCCCACGCCTTCCTCCAGGAGTCGAACACGACCGCCGACCAGAAGGCCGTGATCACCCACGTGGAGGCGCACGCCGACTTCTTCGCGAACAACCGCTGGTTCGGACTCTACGCCGACCGGGGCGCGGACGGTCCGAACGCCGCGGCACGGCTGGAGCGAAACGCCGACAAGATCGCGGCGGTCATGAACCGCGCCGACGTCGACCGCGACGAGGTCGAGCGGCTGATCGACGCCGTGAGCACGCTCTCGGACGCCATCGACCAGCACAGCCCGGTCGACGCCGCACGGAGCGACGACGCGGACGCGACGGGAGCCGCCCCCGGCGACGACGATGTTCGAGCCACAGACGATCCGATCGGGGAGATCCGGGCGCGGATCGACGAGCTCGGCCTCTCGGAGTCGGTCCGACGGGACGTCTTCGACGACGAGTGGCTCGACGCACAGAGGGGCGACGCGGACGTCGACGAGCCACGGCCGGACGTGCTCGCGTTCCTTCGGGATCACGGGAAGCGGTACGATCCCGAGAGCGGAAAGGCGGTCGACCGGGAGTCGTGGGAGACGACCGTCATCGACGCGATCCGCGAGGAGGCCTACTACTTCGCCGGCCAGAAGGGGACGAAGGTGATGAACGAGGGCTGGGCGACGTATTGGGAATCCATCATGATGGGCGGCGAGGGGTTCGCCGGCCCGGACGAGTTCCTCACCTACGCCGACCACATGGCTCGCGTACTCGGCTCGCCCGGGCTCAACCCCTACGCGCTCGGCTTCGAGCTGTGGACCCACGTCGAACGGCTCGCCGCCCGTCGGGACGTGATCGACCGCCTGCTCCGCGTCGAGGGGATCACCCCCGAGACGTTCCACTCGCGGGTCGACCTCGACGCGGTCATGGAGACGCTCCGGCCACATCCGGCCATCGAGGGCGCTGGACCGGCGACCCTCGACGAGCTGGCCGAGCTGGCCGCCGCGGACGATCCTCGCGTGGACGCGGAGGCGATCGATCGCGCCCTCTCGGTTCGGGCGGGCGACCTCCCGCCCGAGGAGGGCCCCGACGTCGAGCGGCATCCGTGGAAGCTGCTCACCTTCGAGGGGCTCGCGGAGCGTCACTACGTGCTCTCGCGGCCCGAACATCGGAGCGCCCTTCGGAACGTCCCGCGATCGACGCTGGAGGAGCGGGCCCGCTACATGTTCGACGTCGACCGCTATCCGACCGTCGAGGCGGCGCTCGCGGACGTCGACCGGACCGCGCCGTGGCGTCGACTCTTCGAGGTGCGCGAGAGCCACAACGACGTCACCTTCATCGACGAGTTTCTCACCGACGAGTTCGTCCGCGAGGGCAACTACTTCACCTACGAGTACAGCCGAGCGGGCGAGGAGTTCCGCGTCGCCAGCGTGGACGCCGCGGACGTGAAACGAAAGCTGCTGTTGCGTTTCACCAACTTCGGGAAACCGACGATCGTCGTGCTCGACGGCAACTTCCGGAACCGTGGCGAGCTCCTCTTGGGGCACCTGTACAACGGGATCGCGCTCGACGAGGAGCAGGCAAAGGCGACGCTCGAGCGCGTCTTCGAGCTGTGGGGTCGACCCGTCAACCTCGCGACGATCCGGACCGAGTACTCCGAGGAGGCGATCCGACGCGCCCGCCGTCGCGGTCGCGAGCCGACGGGAACCGAGGTCGGCGTCCGCTTCCAGTACGACGGCGGGGAGACGACCGAACACGACCTCGACCCCGAGATCGAAGCCCGGATCGCCGCCGACGACGTCGACTACGACACGAAACCCGAGGAGTGGCTGGCGTAGCCGACCCCTCCCCACTTCGCTCGGTCCTTCGACCTCGCTACTCCGTCGGCGTCAGTCGCACCAGTCGGTCGTCGTCCTCGGCCGGGAACTCGTCGCTCGCGCGGCCGTCGCGGTTCGAGGTGACCGCGTAGATGGTCCCGTCCGGTCCCAGCTCCACGTGGCGGACCCGTCCCAGCTCGTCGTGGAGCGTCGCGTGTGAGACCGCGTCGTACTCGTCGTCCGTCCAGTCGGCGTCGTGGCGCTCGCCGTCGGCGTCGGCCGACGGCTCCACGTCCCCGTCCCGCGGATACGGCGTCACGGCCACGAGCCGCTGGGAGATGAGCCCGCCGACGAACAGCCGCCGTCTCCAGGAGTCGGGCGCCGCCCCGGTGGTGAACACGCAGCCGGAGGGAGCCCACGTGCTCTCGGTTCCCGTGTGGGCGACGGGCCGGTCGAAGTCGGTCCCCGGGTACGTGTCGCCGTCGCGGCCGGTGGTCTCCTCGGGGCCCCAGCCGTGGTCGTCGCCCGGGCGAACGATCTGAACCTCGTCGCGTGCGGCGGGTCCGTGATCGGTGACGATCGGGGTGCCGTCGGGCAGAAAGGAGATCCCCTGCGGGTTCCGGTGGCCCAGCGAGTAGATCCGGTCGTCGCCGCCGAGATCGGGGTTGTCCACGGCGGGACTGCCGTCCGGCTCCAGCCGAAGTATCTTCCCCGCGAGCGAGGTCGGGTCGGGCGGGGCCTCGCGGTCCTGGGCGTCCCCGGTCGTCACCCAGAGGTAGTTCGCCGGACCGAAGGCGATCCGCGACCCGTTGTGAGTGATCTCGTCGCCCGGAATCCCGTCTGCGACGACGGTCTCGGTTTCGCCCGGATCGTCCGCCTCGACGTCGTAGTAGACGACGCGGTTCCGGTACGTGTCGTCGCTCGCCTCGTAGGTGTAGACCGCATAGACCAGCGGGACGTCGGGATAGTTCGGGTGCACCGCGAGCCCCATCAGCCCGCCCTCGCTGCCGCCGCCCCACCAGTCGCCCTCCTCGCCGGGGGCGATCGAGTCGGCGTGGTCGATGACGTCCGGCGTCGCGACCGGATCGAGGTCCATCCCGTCATAGCGGGTGATCCGGCCGACGCGCTCGGAGACGAACAGATCGCCGTTCGGCGCGAACGCCAGATCCCACGGCACCTCCAACCCCTCCACCACGGTTTCGACGTCGACGTCGAGCGTCGGCGGATCGGTCGGGGGCGTCCAGTCGGGGTCGTATTCATCCCAGCTCTCGACGTCGTGCTCGACTGAGAGGTCGTACTCGGGATCCTCGACCGGCGTCGCCGTCGGCTCGTCCGACGCGTCGGGGGACGCTTCGTCGCCGGCGCCGTCCTCCTCGAGACAGCCCGAGAGGGTCACGCCGGCCACTCCGGCCAGGCCGACAGCGAGGAACTGCCGTCGTTCGGGTCGCATACGACGTGGTTGGGACAGGATCGGCTAAAGGGTGCTGTTCGCCGAACGCGCTCGGAAACGCGACGACGGAAGCCGGATCCTCGCTCGTCGCGATCCGCGCCGTCCGGCGCGATCGCTCGAAGCGGTGAAATCGAACGCAGCGAGGGATGGAGGTTCGCCGGTTAGCGGGCGGCGGCGGCGACCCGCTCGCGTTCCTCCTTCTGGGAGATGGAGTAGGTCTGCACGTCGTAGTCGGCGGCCGCGATCAGCTCCTGAGCGAGCGCCTCCGCCGCGGAGGTGGTGGACTTATACGTCGCGTTGGCGACCCCGTCGGAGACGAACAGAAGCGCCTGATCGACGCGGCGCTGAGGCGCGACGTCGACGGCCTTCGGGACCGAGATACCGCCGTACTTCAGACGGACGGTCTCCTCGCGGGGCGCGGCGTTCTCGACGGCCGTCACGAGGATCTGCACCGGGTTCTCCTCGGTGCGCTCGTGGATGATGTCGAAGGCGTCCCGGACGATGCGGGTCGCCTGCTGCTTCTTGCCCGTGTTCTCCTCCGTCTGCATCAGGCGATTGATGAGCCGCTCGACGATGGAGATCTCGCTCTTTTTGAACTGCTTCGATGCGTGGCGACCCATCGTGTGCGCGATGGGCGTCACGTTCATGTAGCGCTTCGTCGAGGGGTCGGCGTAGCTGATCTCGGTGACGTCCCAGACGCCGAACAGCTTCGCGTTCTCGGTGGCCTCCTCGCTCGCGGCGGGCGCGTCCGGGTCCGGCTCGTCGGCGACGACTTCGGGTTCCGCCTCCGCGTCGGCCTCCAATTCTTCCCCGCTCATCGGACCGGCTTCTCCGCGTTTCCGCGCACCAGTTCGATCATCGAGACGCCGTTGACCTTCTCGACCTTGTAGTTGACGCCCGAGAGGTCGCCCATCGCGCGGCCCTTCGCGCCGCCGATGCCCGCGATGGTGACCTCGTCGTGCTCGTCGATGAACGAGATCGCGCCGTCACCGGGACAGAACGCGGTGACCTGCTTCCCGTTCTTGATGAGCTGAACGCGGACGCACTTTCGGATCGCCGAGTTCGGCTGCTTCGCTTCGATACCGACCTTCTCCAGGACGATCCCGCGAGCCTGCGGGGCGCCCTCGAGGGGGTCGGACTTCTTCTTGAGCCCGCGCTCTCGCCGAGCGTACTCGGAGTCGGACCAGCGGCGTTTCTGCCGGTCCTGTTTGAGCTTACGGGCGGCGTATTTGCCGTTCGCCATCGTACTCGACCTTCCCGACGGAGCTACTTAAGCGTCCCTCTTTGGCTCCCCACGAAACGCCCTCAGATCCGACGAGAGGTACCCATCCGGAGATCTGAGGCCGTTTCGTCGCTCGGAGCGGCGAGCGGCGCAACGCGCCGTTGAGCCGATAAGCCGCATCGAGAGGGCGTCGTTTCCGGTCCGTTCGCTCCCGCGGATCCGGGATCCGGCCGGTCACTCCCGCAGGTCCGCGACCCATTCGGGTTCGGCGACCGTCTTCGAGCCGACCTCCCGGAACGCGATGTCGACGGCCACCGTGGCTTCCTGGCCGCCCTGCGTGCCGTCCCAGCGCTGGTCGAGCGACCGCACGACCCCGTCTTCCGTCACGATCATCGCCGCCTCCGCCGTCTCGACCGTCTCGGGGATTCCCGCGTCGCCGTCGAACTCGTCCGCGGCGAGCCGCACCGCGGGCTGATCCTCGAACGCGGCCGCCCGGTCGGCGACGCGCATGTTCCAGCCGCCGACGCCGCGCACCCCCGTCGTCGCCTCCGTCTCGAACTCCTCGGCGAAGAACGCGTCTGGATCGCCGATGGACCGGCGATCGGTGGCGACGGCGTCCCCCTGCAGTTCCCTGACGAACGCCGTCGGCCCCTCGACGTACAGCTCGAAGACGTCCCGTTCGTCCACGTCGGTCATCTCCTGGCGGAGGTACTGCCGCTCCCGTTCCGATTCGAAGGTGGCCTCGTACTCCTGGGGAGCGAGCCAACGGCTCGGCTCCTCGTCGCCCTCGTGGTCGGTGTCCGCCGTCGAGAAGAGCTCGAAGCTTCCCGCCGTCGAGAGCGCTTCCGCGTGCGTCGATGCCAGCCCGTCCGCATCGAGTTCGTCGCCGTCGAGCCAGTCGACGTCCTCGACGGCCTCCCCGTCGTCGATCAGCGCCGTCGGTGCCGAACACCCCGCCAGCAGGCCGGCGGCGCCGGCGCCGAGCGTGGTGAGCAGCGCTCGTCGTTGCATGTCCGCGGGGAAGTGACCCCGTCATAAATACCATCCGAACCGACTGCCGTCGCCGGCGTCCGACCGTGGCGACTAGGTCAACTGAATGTCGTCGACGTCGTAGTGCCGCTTCGCGAGCGTGCGCGCCGTCTCGATGTTTCGCCCGTCGGCGCCGATGGCGACGCCGCGGTCCGGCTCCGGCACCTCCACGTACGCGACCCGGTCGTTCTGCTCGGAGATCGTCACCGCGTTGACCGCCGCGGGCGCGAGCGCGCTCGCGACGAACGCCTCCGTCGTGTCGGCGTCCTCGACCAGCTCGACCGAGCGGCCGAGCTTCCGCTCGACCTCCTTGACCGTCTCGCCGGCCTGTCCGATGGCCGCGGCCATCTCGCCGGCCGGCACGAGAAAGACGAGCCGGTCGCCCTCCACGAGGCAGTCCTTCGGCGCGACCCCGGTCAGCTCGTCGAAGCGGCCGATGTACCGGCGGGCCTCGTCGGAGAGCTCGACCCGCATCAGTTCGCGTCGTCGCCCGCGCCGGCGTCGTCGTCCGGCGCGTCGACCGGTCGACCACCGTCCGTGCTCGCACCGCCGCCGTCGCCGATCACGCGCGAGCCCATCCGAAGATCGACGTCGCCGGTGCCGATCGAGATCGGCTTGCCGGCGATGACGTTCTCGATGACGCCGTCGAGCTCGTCGTACTCGCCGTGGATCGCCGCGTCGAGCAGGTGGTTCACCGTCACCTCGAACGCCGCACGCGCCAAGACGGAGTCCTTCGAGCCGGAGATGCCGTGCCGGCCGATCGAATCGATCTCACCGTTGTTCGTCATGATGTCCGCGACGAGCATCAGGTGCCGGACGTTCACGTCGTCGAGCCCCTGCTCTTCGAGCGTGTTCTTCGTCTCGTCGATGATCGTCTCGCGGGCCGCCTCCACGCCGAGGTTGCGATAGATCTCGTGGATGTTGTTACAGGTCGTCCGCGAGGCGTCGACGCCCTCGATGTCGAGGACGTCGCCGAACGCCGACCCCTCGGTGTAGAGCACGAACCGCTCCTCGCCGTCGATCTCCTCCTTTCGGATGACGACGCGCTCGACTTCCTCGATCCCTTTAAATACGATGTCGCGCAGCCGCTCGACGAGCTGAAGCAGCTCGCGGTAGCTCGGCTCGTTCGGGCCGAACTCGATCACGGTGCCGGCCTGCCGCGTGTCGACGCCCAGCGCGTCCTCGATCGTCTCCGCGATGATCTCCGCGACCGCCGTCGGATCCTGATAGGTCGGCCAGCGCTCCAAGAGCGTGTCGTCGTTCAGGTCGATTCGTACGAGCATGTCCGCGACGTTCGTCGAGACGTCGCCGAGCGCGAGGATGCGCGTCGACTCGATCGACCAGACGACCTCGTGGGCCTTCTCGCGGTCCGTCGCGTACTCCCCGTCGAGGTGGACGGTCATCATCGGCGTGTCCGGCGTCTTTCGGGCGTCCACCAGCTCGATGAGCCGCGGAAGCCCCTGGGTGACGTCGATTTCTGCAACCCCAGCGTAGTGAAAAGTATTCATCGTCATCTGGGTTCCGGGTTCACCGATCGACTGTGCGGAAACCGTCCCGACCGGGTCCAGCGGATCGACCCGCGTCTCGACGTACCGGTTCTCGACGCCCGTGACGATGTCGGTCACCTGTTCGATCGTGACCTCGCCGTACGCGTCGGCCTTCTCCTCTATCGTCTCGTAGACCTGCGTCTTCAGCCGCGACGGCAGCTCCGTCGACTCCACGACGGCCTCCATGTCGTCGGTTACGTGGTCGTATTCAGTCATCGGATTCCACCCCCAGACCGCCGGCCTTGTTAATTCCCGGCCCGGCGTGTTCGGAGAGGTTCGTCGGTCGCGCACGTTCGCCGAGGAAGCGTTCCTTCTCCTCGGCGGAGTCGAACTCCGCCTGCAGGACGCGGTCGGCGATCCCGTCGACGTCGATGCCGTCTCCCTCGCCCGAGGAGACCTTCACCGGCGAGGTGCCGTCCTCGCCGAACTCGAACTGCACGATCGTACCGGAGGTGTCCCGCACGGTCCCGTCGTACTGCGCCTCGAGCTCCGAGAGCGCGTTGATCAGCCGGCGCTGGAGGTAGCCGGACTTGGACGTCCGGACCGCCGTGTCGACCAGCCCCTCACGGCCGCCCATCGCGTGGAAGAAGAACTCCTCGGGCGTGAGCCCGCCGCGGTAGGAGTTCTCCACGAAGCCGTGTGCCTCCGCGGAAAGGTCGTT
Source organism: uncultured Halobellus sp. (assembly GCA_964538415.1). Taxonomy (GTDB): domain Archaea; phylum Halobacteriota; class Halobacteria; order Halobacteriales; family Haloferacaceae; genus Halorubrum. The sequence continues at coordinate 2,504 of CAZIFX010000025.1, read as the reverse complement.
CGGCTGATAGTGGCTGAGCGTCCGGTCCTCGTAGCCGCGGTTGATCCGCTCGCCCCGAACCGCCTGCTGGCCGACGGAGCCGGCCATCTGCGTGAGGTTCAGCATCGACCCACGCGCGCCGGAGCGGGCCATCACGACCGCCGGGTTGTCGTCGCCGAAGTGCTGGTCGGCGATCTCGCCGGCGGAGTCACGGGCCTTCCCGAGCGTCTGCATGATCTTCATCTCCAGCGTCTCGTCGACGCTGCGGCCGGGCAGCGACTCCAGTTCGCCCGCCCGGTAGGTCTCGATCAGCTCGTTGACGCGGTCGTAGGCGCTTTCGATCGCCTCGTCGACCTGCCGTTCGGCCTCCGGCGGGATCGACTCGTCGTCGATCCCGATCGAGAACCCGAAGTGCATGATCGCCCGCATCGCGAGCGCGGCGATCTCGTTGATGAAGATGCGGGCGCGCGTCTCGCCGTACACCTTTGTGAGCGTGTCGACGACCTCACCGCCGAACGCGCCGACCGCGTCCTCGTCGATAGTCCCCTCGACGAGCTGGCCGTCCACGATGCGGACGACGTCGCCGGTCGAGGAGGTGAACTCGAGCGAGAGGTCGTCGGGCAGAAGCTCCGAAAAGAGCGTCCGCCCGGTCCAGTACTCCTCGCCGTGTTCGTCGACGCCGTCGGGATCGGGCAGCTCGTCGACGCGCGTCGCCCGAAGCAGGTCCAACGCCTGCGTCTCCGTGAACTCGGGGTTCGAGTGAGTGAGCAGGTAGGTTCCGGAGATGTGGTCCTGGATCGCGCCGATGATGTTGCCGCCGAACCGCGGCGAGAGGATCTGCTCTTGAACGCGCATGAGCACGCGCGCCTCCGCCCGCGCCTCCTCGTTTTGCAGCGCGTGCATGTTCATCTCGTCGCCGTCGAAGTCGGCGTTGTACGGCGGACAGACGACCGTGTTCAGCCGGAACGTCTTGTACGGCATGACGACGACCTCGTGGGCCATGATCGACATGCGGTGTAGCGACGGCTGTCGATTGAAGATCACGATGTCGCCGTCGACGAGGTGGCGGTTTACCTCCCAGTCGGCCTCGACCTTCTCCGCCAGCTCCTCGCAGTTCTTCTCGGTCACCTTGAGGCGCCGACCGTCCGGGCGGCGGACGTAGTTCGCGCCCGGATGGGATTCGGGCCCGTTTCGGACGTACTGACGGGCCTCCTCCACGTTGCGCTCGGTCACGTTGAGCGTCTGGGTCATCTCCGTCGCGACGCGGTCGGGGACGCCGACCTCGTTCAACGAGAGCGTGGGATCAGGCGAGATGACCGTCCGTGCGGAGAAGTTGACGCGCTTTCCGGACAGCGAGCCGCGGAAGCGACCCTCCTTGCCCTTCAGCCGCTGGCTGAGCGTCTTGAGGGGACGGCCGGAGCGGTGGCGTGCCGGCGGCGTGCCCGAGATCTCGTTGTCGATGAACGTCGTGACGTGGTACTGCAACAGCTCCCAGAGGTCCTCGATGATGAGCTGCGGGGCGCCAGCCTCACGGTTCTCCATGAACCGCTGGTTGATGCGGATGATGTCGACGAGTTTGTGCGTGAGGTCGTCCTCGGAGCGCTGGCCGTTGTCCAGCGTGATCGAGGGACGCGTCGTCACCGGCGGCACCGGCAGCACGGTCAGGATCATCCACTCGGGCCGGGAGTCCTCGGAGTCGATGCCGAGCACCTCCAGGTCCTCGTTCGGGATGTCCTCGAACCAGTCGCGCACGTCCGAGGGCATCAGCTTGTTCATGTCCTCCTCGGTGAGGTCGACGTCGAGCGCCGTCTCGATGGCGCGGCGGTCCTCCTTGCGGGGACGGAACTCGCCGGCCATGATCTGGTTGATCCGATCGAGGGCGATGTCGGTCTCCTCGGCGAGCTCCTGCGGGGAGGTCCCCGGGTTGCCCTCCTCCTCGTCGGGCTGCATCGCCGCGGCGATGCGCTCGGAGTAGTCACCCGAGAGCACGTCCTGGACCTCGTAGTAGGTCGTCGGCTTCTCGTGTTTGATGTCCGCCTGGGGCTCGCCACAGAACGGACACGTCTTCGCCTTTCGGGCCTGTCGAACGGCCGCCTTCAGGACGTCGTGGGGGTCGTCGCCGAGCTCCTTGGCGCGGTCGTAGCGCTCGCGGAACTCGTCGCGCTGGGCCTCGTCTAAGGCGAGCTTTCCGCACTCGCGGCAGGTCGACCGCAGCAGCCGGCGAATGAGCTTCGTGAACCCGACGTGGATGACGGGCGCGGCCAGCTCGATGTGGCCGAAGTGGCCGTTACACGACCCCGAATGTGAACCGCAGGTTCGACACTCCAGCCCCGGGTCGATGACGCCGAGCCGCGGGTCCATGAGCCCCATGTCGATCGGGTAGCCGTCGTCGTCGTAGGTGTCGGCCGTGATGACCTTCGTCGCCGACATGTCCCGGTACGTCTCCGGGTCCATGAGGCCGAAATCGATGCCGCCGAGCGTCTTCGGTGTCTGCATTGACATTTAAATCGCGTCCTCCAGTTCGA
>CAZIFX010000024.1:0-30748 GCA_964538415.1 uncultured Halobellus sp. | reverse complement strand
ACGACACGCCACCACGCACATGAGCGACACAGCAGCACGGTCACGAGAGGAAGAGCCCGAGGAGCCGAACGAGGGATCGACGCCCCGCGACGGCACCGAGTCGACCGACGACGAGTCCGGCGGACCCACGGAGTCGCCGGTTTCGACCGGCGCGGAGTCGGTGGTCGTCGCCCTCGAGGCGGCGGGTGCCGAGACGGCCTTCGGCGTGCAGGGCGGGGCGATCATGCCCGTCTACGACGCGCTGTATAGCTCCTCGATCCGACACGTGACGATGGCCCACGAGCAGGGCGCCGCCCACGCGGCCGACGCGTACGGCGTCGTCAAAGGGGAGCCCGGCCTCTGTCTCGCGACGTCGGGGCCGGGCGCGACGAACCTCGTCACCGGGATCGCCGACGCCGACATGGACTCCGACGCGATGCTCGCGTTGACGGGGCAGGTCCCGACGGAGTTCGTCGGCAACGACGCGTTCCAGGAGACCGACACCGTCGGCGTCACGCGCCCGATCACGAAACACAACTACTTCGCCGGCGAGGCCGACTCCGTCGGCGACGTGGTCGGCGAGGCGTTCGAGCTCGCGCGGGTCGGACGGCCGGGCCCGACGCTCGTCGACCTTCCGAAGGACGTGACGCTCGAGGAGACGGAGGAGACGCCCGGGCCGGCCACCGCGCCGCCGGGAACCGATCCGGACCCGAGCGCAGACCCGGACGCCGTCGAGGAGGCCGCACGCGCGATCGAGAACGCCGATCGGCCGCTCTGTCTGTTCGGCGGCGGCGTGATCAAGGCGAACGCCAGCGACGAAGCGCGTGCGTTCGCACGCACGTACGAGATACCCGTCACGACGACGATGCCCGGGATCGGCTCGTTCCCCGAGGACGACGCGCTCGCGCTGTCGTGGGCGGGGATGCACGGTACCGGCTACGCCAACATGGCGATCACGCACACGGACTGTCTGATCGCGGTCGGTACCCGATTCGACGACCGGCTCACCGGCGGGATCGACACGTTCGCGCCGGAGGCCGAGGTCGTCCACGTCGACATCGATCCGGCGGAGATCTCGAAGAACGTTCACGCGGACTACCCGCTGATCGGCGACGCCGGAACGGTGCTCGACCAGCTGACCGCGGCCGTTCGGCAGCCGCCGAACGCCCACGAGTGGCGCGACCAGTGTCGGGAGTGGAAGGAGACCTATCCGCTGACGTACGCGACCCCTGACGATGAGCCCTTAAAGCCGCAGTTCGTCGTCGAGGCGTTCGACGAGGCGACCGACGACGACACGATCGTCACCACCGGCGTCGGCCAACACCAGATGTGGGCCGCGCAGTTCTGGACCTACACCGAGCCGCGGACGTGGGTCTCCTCCCACGGGCTCGGCACGATGGGGTACGGCGTGCCGGCCGCGGTCGGCGCTCGGCTCGCGGCCGACGCGAGAGGGGAGCCCGACCGCGACGTGGTCTGTTTCGACGGCGACGGCTCCTTTTTGATGACGATGCAGGAGCTGTCGGTCGCGGTGCGTGAGAACCTCGATCTCACCATCGCCGTGCTCAACAACGAGTACATCGGCATGGTGAGACAGTGGCAGGACGCCTTCTTCGAGGGGCGACACATGGCCTCCGACTACAATTGGATGCCCGAGTTCGACAAGCTCGCCGAGGCGTTCGGCGCGCTCGGGATCCGCGTCGACGGCTACGACGAGGTCGCCCCCGCGGTCGAGGAGGCGCTCGCGTACGACGGACCGGCCGTGATCGACTTCCACATCGATCCGGCGGAGAACGTGTTGCCGATGGTGCCGAGCGGCGGCGCAAACGGCCGATTCGCGCTCGCGGAGGACCAGCTATGAGCCGGAAACGATCGAACGAAACGGCGGAGGACGACGTCTCGGAGGACGACGTCGCGGAGAACGAGGCCGCGGGAGACGAGGCCGCCGTCGAGGATCCCGATCCCAACCGCCCGCACGGACGCACCCGCGCCGACGGCGGTCGAATGGCCGAGCTCCCCGGGCCCGCCCCGGACGAGCGGCCACAGCCGGAGGGGAGACGGAACACGGAGGGGATCCGGATCGACCCCGTCGTCGAGGCGGAACACGACCCGCGGCGCGCGGTCATCTCGGCGCTCGTCGAGGACGAGCCCGGCGTGCTGGCGCGCGTCTCCGGGCTGGTCTCGCGGCGCCAGTTCAACATCGAGAGCCTCACCGTCGGGCCGACGACCGTCGACGGCCACTCGCGGATCACGATGGTCGTCGAGGAGACCGATCCCGGGATCGACCAGATCGAAAAACAGATGGCCAAGCTGAAGCCGGTCATCTCGGTCGGGGAGGTCTCCGGCAACGCGGTGTGTACCGAGCTCGTCCTGCTGAAGGTCCGCGGCGAGGAGCCGGACAAGGTCCACGCCGTGACCGAGATGTACGACGGACGGACGCTCGACGCCGGTCCCCGGACGATCACCGTCCAGCTGACCGGCGACGAGTCGACCATAGACGACGCGCTCGACGCGTTCCGCCAGTTCGGGATCATCGAGATCGCCCGGACGGGACAGACCGCGCTCGCTCGCGGCGACGTCCCGACGGCACCAGGAGAGAAACCCGGAACGGCCGGCGAACCGACGACGCCAGACGACAACTAACTCATTCACATGACTGCAGACGACACACAGACGTTCGATTCGACCGTATACTACGACGACGACGCCGACGGCGACCACATCGCTCGCAAGACCGTGGCCGTCCTCGGCTACGGCTCTCAGGGCCACGCACACGCTCAGAACCTCGCCGACAGCGGGGTCGACGTGATCGTCGGCCTGCGCGAGGACAGCTCCTCGTGGGACGCCGCCGAGGGCGACGGGCTGACCGTGGCGACCCCCACCGAGGCGTGTGCCGAGGCCGACGTGGTGAGCGTCCTCGTGCCCGACACCGTCCAGCCGTCCGTCTACGAGAACGCCATCGAGCCAAACCTCGAGCCCGGCGACACGCTCCAGTTCGCACACGGGTTCAACATCCACTACAACCAGATCCGGCCGCCCGAGGACGTCGACGTGACGATGGTCGCGCCGAAGTCGCCGGGCCACCTCGTCCGACGAAACTACGAGAACGACGAGGGGACCCCCGGGCTGCTTGCGATCTACCAGGACGCGACGGGCGAGGCGCACGACGAGGCGCTCGCGTATGCGGCCGCGATCGGCTGTACGCGTGCCGGCGTCGTCGAGACCAGCTTCCGCGAGGAGACGGAGACCGACCTCTTCGGCGAGCAGGCCGTCCTCTGTGGCGGCATCGCCTCGCTCGTCAAGACGGGATACGAAACGCTCGTCGACGCGGGCTACTCGCCCGAGATGGCCTACTTCGAGTGTCTCAACGAGATGAAGCTGATCGTCGACCTGATGTACGAGGGCGGGATCGGCGCCATGTGGGACTCCGTCTCCGACACCGCCGAGTACGGCGGGCTGACGAAGGGGGACGTCGTGATCGACGATCACGCCCGAGAGAACATGGAGGCCATCCTGGAGGACGTGCAGGACGGGACGTTCGCCCGCAACTGGATCGTCGAGAACCAGGCCGGCCGACCGAACTACGACCAGCTCCGGACCGCCGAGAAGAACCACGAGATCGAGGCGGTCGGCGAGGAGCTGCGCGGGCTGTTCGCATGGGCCGAGGAGAGCGAGGAGACCGACGAGGAGACGGCCGAGGTGAAGGCCTGATGGGATCGAACGAGGGGAGAGAGCGGCCGACGATGGCTGACGTCTCCCACGCGAATCCACGGACCGGATCGACGCTCGGCGATCTCTTCCGTCGTGGCCCCGCGGTCACGGACGGCGGGAAATCCGAGCGACCCGACCGGCGAGACTCGATGCACGACGTCGACCACACGGGGCCGGAGGAACCCGTGAACGACGTCTGGGTACGGGGATCGGTACGGACCGAGGTGGACCGATGAGCGAGGGAACGCTGTACGATACAGTATGGGAGCGGCACAAGGTGACCGAACTCCCGAACGGACAGGATCAGCTGTTCATCGGGCTTCATCTCGTCCACGAGGTCACGAGCCCGCAGGCGTTCGGCATGCTCCGTGAACGCGACTTGGACGTGGCGTATCCGGACCGGACGTTCGCGACGACCGACCACATCGCCCCGACGGAGGCGGAGAAACGGGAACGACCGCTGGCCGACGATCAGGCCGAGGAGATGCTCTCCGCGCTCGAACGCAACACGAGCGAGAGCGGCATCACCTTCTTCGGGTTCGAGTCCGGAAAACAGGGGATCACGCACGTGGTCGCTCCGGAACTGGGGCTCTCGCAACCCGGCATGACCGTCGCCTGCGGTGACAGCCATACCGCGACCCACGGCGCGTTCGGATCGATCGGCGTCGGCATCGGAACGAGCCAGATCCGCGACGTGTTCGCAACCGGCTGTATCGCCGCCGACAAACAGAAGGTACGCCGGATCAACGTCGAAGGCTCGCTCGGCGAGGGCGTCTACGCGAAGGACGTCATCCTGAAGATCATCCAGGAGCTCGGCGTCGACGGGGGCGTCGGCCACGTGTACGAGTACGGCGGTCCCGCCATCGAGGCGTTGGACATGGAGGGACGGCTCGCCGTCTGTAACATGTCGATCGAGGGCGGCGCCCGCGCCGGCTACGTCAATCCGGACGAGACGACCTACGACTACCTGAAGGGACGCGAATACGTGCCCGACGGCGAGGCGTTCGAGGAACGAAAGGCGTACTGGGAATCGATCCGATCCGACGAGGACGCGTCGTATGACGACGTCGTCACCATCGACGCCGACGGGATCGACCCGCTCATCACGTGGGGAATAAACCCCGGACAGGTCATCGAGATCTCGGAGCCGGTTCCACATCCGGAGTCGTTCGAGGCACGGACCGACCGTGAAGCGGCGGAACAGGCGCTCGAACACATGGAGATCGAATCCGGGCAGTCGATGCTCGGATACGACGTCGACGTCGCGTTCCTCGGCACCTGCACGAACGGCCGTCTCTCGGACTTCGAGGAGGCCGCGAAGGTGTTGGAGGGCAACACGGTCGACGCGGACGTCCGTGCGCTCGCGGTTCCCGGCTCCGAGACCGTTCGAAAGCGGTGTGAGGAGCGCGGCATCGACGAGACGTTCATCAACGCCGGCTTCCAGTGGCGGCGTGCCGGCTGTTCGATGTGTCTCGCGATGAACGACGACGCGCTTGTGGGCGACGAGGTGTGTGCCTCCTCCTCGAACCGGAATTTCATCGGTCGACAGGGGTCGAAGGACGGTCGAACGGTGTTGATGAGCCCCGCGATGGTCGCGGCGGCCGCCATCGAGGGCCAAGTCGCCGACGCGCGTGAGTACCTGGACGACGGGCCGACCGGCGGGGCCGGCGGCGTCGAGGAGGTGGCGGACTGATGAGCGACATGGACCAACACATCACCGACGTCTCCGGTACGGGCGTGCCGATCCCCGGCGACGACGTCGATACCGACCAGATCCTCCCCGCGAAGTTCATGAAGGAGGTCACGTTCGACAACATGGCCGATTACCTCTTTTATGACGCCCGTCGCGACGACGACGGCGAGTTCAACGACCACCCGCTCAATCGGTTCGAGGGAGCGTCGATCGCCGTCGTCAACTCCAACTTCGGCTGCGGCTCCTCACGGGAACACGCGCCACAGGCGATGATGCGGTGGGGGATCGACGGCGTCGTCGGCGAGTCGTACGCGGAGATATTCCGGGACAACTGCAAGTCGCTCGGCATTCCCGCGGTGACGGCCGACCACGAGACCGTCACCGAGCTCCAGGAGTGGATCGAGACGACCCCCGACGGCGACATCGAGATCGACGTCGAAGACGAGACCGTCAGCTACGGCGGGACGACCATCGACGTGGACATCGACGAGGGCATGCGCGAGGCGCTCGTCGAGGGGATCTGGGATACGACCGCGTTGATGTACTCCAACCGGAGCAAGGTCGACGAGATCGTCACCGACCTCCCATACGTCGAAGGCGACGACTAACGTCGCGTCTTCGTCGACGAACGCGCGATCGGGACATCGACATCCTCTTTTCCCCGTCCCGAGCATGAAACCGTATGAGTGGACACATCACCGTCATCGAGGGTGACGGCATCGGGCAGGAGGTCGTTCCGGCCGCCGTCGAGGTGCTCGACGCGCTCGCCGCCGACGCCGATGCCATCGACGGGTTCGAGTACACGTACGCCGCGGCCGGCGACGCGGTCGCGGCGGAGACGGGCGAGGCGCTGCCCGAGAAGACTTACGAGGCGGCCGCGAACGCGGACGCGACGCTGTTCGGCGCGGCGGGCGAGACCGCCGCGGACGTCATCCTGCCGCTTCGGGACGCGGTGGGCTCGTTCGTCAACGTGCGCCCCGCGAAGGCGTATCCGGGCGTCGACGCGGTTCGGCCGGAGACGGACGTCGTCTTCCTCCGTGAGAACACGGAGGGCGTCTATTCGGGCCACGAGGATCGCCTGAGCGAGGACCTCTCGACGCTGACGCGCGTGGTGACCTCCTCGGCCTCCCGCGAGCTCGCCGAGTTCGCCTGCGACTTCGTCGAGGAGGGACGTGGACCCGACGGAAGCGAGGGGTTCACCGTCGCACATAAGGCGAACGTGATGCGCGAGACTGACGGCCGGTTCCGCGAGGAGGTGCTCGCGGTGGCCGAGGAACGCGGCGTCGAGGCGGACGAGGAGCTGATGGACGCCTTCGCGACGAAGCTGCCGCTCGAGCCGACCCAGTACGGCGTCGTCGTCTGCGGGAACCTCGCGGGCGACGTGCTCTCGGATCTCGCCGCGGGGCTCGTCGGCGGGCTCGGACTGCTTCCGTCCGCGAACGTCGGCCACGACAACGCGCTGTTCGAGCCGGTTCACGGCACGGCGCCGGACATCGCGGGCGAGGGCGTTGCGAACCCCTCGGCGGCGATCCTCTCGGCGGCGATGCTCGTCGAGTATCTCGGATTCGTCGACGAGGGACGCCGGGTCCGCGAGGCGGTCGAGGGCGTGCTCAGCGACGGCCCGCGAACCGGCGATCTCGGCGGATCGGCGACGACCCGAGAGGTCACGGACGCCGTGATCGACCGGCTGTAGCGCCGCGTCGGGCGCCGCGACCGGCGGTCAGGAGGCTCCGGCTCATTCGGGGGCTCCGGCTCGTCCGGGGACTCCAGCTCGTCCGGCGGGAACCACAAGACACGAAACCCTGCGGTCCGTCAGCGACCGTATGAGCAACTACTTGGTCGCGATGGAGGCCGCCTGGTTGGTTCGTGACGTCGAGGAGACCGACGACGCCATCGGCGTCGCGGTCAGCGAAGCCGGGAAGCGACTGAACGAGACGGACAAGCAGTACGTCGAGGTCGAGCCCGGCGTCACCGGCTGTCCGGCCTGCGGCGAGCCGTTCGACGCCGCGTTTCTCGCGGCGAACACCGCGCTCGTCGGCCTGCTGCTCGAGATCGAGATCTTCAACGCCGACAGCGAGGAGCACGCCGAACGGATCGCGAAAAGCGAGGTTGGCGGCGCCCTGCGTGACGTTCCTCTCGAAGTCATCGAGATCGTCGAGACCGAGGCGGACGGGGACGGAGACGGATAACGGAACGCGATGCTTCCGCTCTGCGTCTGTCGGCGGTCGCCGCGAGGTCGGCGGTCGCCGAAACCTTTTCTAATAACCTACGGTAATGTGTGAGCATGGAACTTCCCACGCCGCAGGATCTCCGAGAGCGTCGCACCACTCTCGAGTTGACCCAAAGCGAGCTCGCCGACGCGGCGGACGTCTCCCAGCCGCTCATCGCTCGGATCGAGGGTGGCGACGTCGACCCGCGGCTCTCGACGCTTCGCCGGATCGTCAACGCGCTCGACGAGGCCGAAGGCGAGGTGGTGCGCGCGACGGACCTGATGAACCGGACGGTGATCAGCGTCGCGCCCGACGACGCGGTGAGCGACGCCGTCGACCGCATGGAGGAGGAGGCGTACTCGCAGCTTCCGGTCATTCAAAACGGGATCCCGGTGGGGTCGATCAGCCAGGGCGACGTGATACACGCGGGCGAGAACGTCGGGAGTCTCCCCGTAAGCGAGGTGATGAGCGAGTCGTTCCCCACCGTGGGCATGGACGCGACCGTCGACGAGATCCGAAACCTGCTCGACCATTATAAGGCCGTGATGGTCACCGACGGCGGCGAAACCGTCGGTATCATCACCGAGGCGGACATCGCAGCACATCTGTCGTAGCCGATCGGTCGTGATGTTGTCAATACGGTATATATCGATATCGTTGTACACGGATTATTTTCAATGGAACGCATGAAAATGTATCACAGGTGGTTCTTTTTTAGCATATCGGAATAAGAAAAATCACATGTAGTTCAGTCCTTGACATAATTATATGCGCGAATCGGATCAGACAACGACTGAAGCAACCATACTGGTCGTCGACGACGACGCGAGGACGGCGGACCTCTACGCGGAGCTGTTCACGGAATACGAGGTCCTCACCGCATACTCGGGCGAGGAGGCGCTCGTGCTCGCCGACGAGACGGTCGACGTCGTACTGCTCGACCGATCGATGCCGATGGTGAGCGGCGACGTCGTGTTGGAAACCATTCGGAGGCGGGATCTCGACTGCCGCGTCGTCATGGTCACGGGGACGGAGCCCGACATCGAGACGCTCGAGCTCCCGTTCGACGACTACCTAATCAAGCCCGTTTCGCCGAATCGGATGCGTGATGTCGTCGCTCGAATGCTCGACCGAAACGCGTGTGACGACGCGCCCCAGGAGATGCTGATGATCATCTCTAGAATGGCGACCCTCGAGTCCAAGATGGACCTCGACGAACTCGAGATCAGTCCGGAGTACGCCGCCCTCGAGACGGCCTTCCGCGAACTGCGGGCTCAAACCGTCGCCGATCGATCGAACACGAGCATGTACGCGGAGTTCACCGACGAGAAAATACGGAGCCTGTTGAGTTGACCGTCGATTCGGTTCCACCTCAGAGACCCTCTCTAAGTCATTTCCGGAATTTTAGATATCTAATCCGCGTATCGCGACGCTTCCGTCGTCCCCGTCGCCCTCCGTCACCTGCCCGATCACCCGTCCGTCGGTCGCGTCCGCGAGCGACTCGGCCGCCCCGGGGTCGAGTGCCGCCACGAAGCCGGTTCCCATGTTGAACGTCCGGTGCATCTCCTCCTCGGAGACGTTCCCCTCCGACTGCACGAACTCGAAGACCGGCTGCGGGTCGAAGGGATCCTCGACGACGTAGCGGTGGTTGCCAAGCCGGCCGAGGTTCGTCCAGCCGCCGCCGGTGACGTGTGCTGCAGCCCGCACGCCGTGTGCGCGCATCGGGTCGAGCAGGTCGACGTAGATACGCGTCGGCTCCAGGAGGGCCTCTCCGACCGACTCGTAGCCCTCAAAGGGGCACGCGTCCGTGTAGGCGTGGTTTCGCGTGGCGGCCTCGCGGGCGAGCGTGAGCCCGTTCGAGTGGATGCCCGACGACTCCCAGCCGACCAGCGCGTCACCCGGCTCGGCGGCGCCGTCGAAGACCGCGTCCTTGGCGGCGAGCCCGGCGCAGGTGCCGGCCAGATCGAGCCCCGTCACCACCTCGGGCATCACCGCGGTCTCGCCGCCGACCAGCTCCATGCCGGCCAGCTTCGCGCCGCGGGCCAGCCCCTCCCCGATCTGTTCGGCGAACCGCTCGTTCGGCTCGTCGACCGCGAGGTAGTCGACGAACGCCACCGGACGAACGCCCGCCGCCACGAGGTCGTTGACGTTCATCGCGATGCAGTCGATCCCGACCGTCGAGTAGTCCGAGAGCGCCTCCGCCACGAGGAGCTTCGTTCCGACGCCGTCGGTCGCCAGCGCGAGGTATCGGTCGCCGATGTCGAGCAGGCCAGCGTAGTCGCCCTCGCTCTCTCCGACCGCGCCGATCAGCGCTGCGGTCGCCGCCTCGCTCGCGTCGATGTCGACGCCCGCGTCGGCGTAGGTGAGCTCGTCGTCGTCGCCGTCGCCCTGAGTCATGTCTCAGGGGGGACGCCGACGGAGCAAAAACGCACCGTTCCCGACGGGCACACGGCTGGCGTGACGTGCGCCGGAGCCGAAACCGACGTCAGAACGGGCCGCCGAAGCCGAATCCGAAGCGGAAGACGAGCGTGAACGCCAGAAGCGCGGACGGCACGAACGCGACCGCCCAGACGGCTTTGCTCCAGGCGATCACCGTCTTTCCGTCGAGCGGGCCGTACGGGATCAGGTTGAACGCGGCGAGAAAGAGGTTGATCGCGATCCCGCGCTCGCCGATCAGGGCGACGATGGGGCTTCCCAGAACCACGCCGGCGACGAGGATCGGCACGAACGCGACGGTCAACGCCAGGTTCACCACGGGACCGGCGATGGCGATGTGGCCGTGCTCCCGCTCGGTGAGTCGGCCACGGTGGTGGACGGCGCCGGGTGCCGCGAAGATGAACCCCAAAAGCGCGGTCATCACCGCGAGAAACAGCATGCCGTTGTCCGCGCGAAACTCCGCGACCTGCCCGTACCGGACGGCGACGACCTTGTGGGCGACCTCGTGGAGGAGAAAGGCGATCCCCGCGGTCACGAGGCTGACGACGAGCGGCAGGACGACGCCGGCGGCCAGCAGCCGGTCGAATCCGGCGGAGCCACCGACGAAAAAGAGCATGAACGCGACGCCGAGCGCGAGCCACGCGACGAGGAGATCCCTGAGTTCGGTGCCGCTGAAATAGAGGTTGCCGACACGACGACCCTTGACGTTCATGCTCATGATCAGATCGTGGTCATCAGCCTGCGAAGCAGGTCGGCGCTGTTTCGTGCGCCCTGTATCATCAGCCGGGAGACCTCGTCGAGGCCGCCGATCTCCGCGCCGAACATCGCCGGGATGACGTACACGGCAAAGAGGAAGCTCGCGATCATGCTCCCGACGTTGGTCATCGCGACGACGACGATGAGCTTGAACAGCGGGACCTCCAGCATCGCCGAGACGAGCTCCCCGGGGGATTTCGTCTCGTCCGAGAGGAGATCGTTGAGCGTGCCGATGTCGCCGACGTTCACCGTGAGGTTCCGGAGCTCGACGTATCCCGCGAACCAGCCGGGCGCCAGCATCGGATTGATCGACGTCATCCACGCGACCGCCCCGCCGACGCCCGCGGACGACCAGCGGGCGCCGGCGAGCTTCGCGAACGAGAACGCGAAGACCGCGTTGATCAGGAACCACGCCCCGAACAGCCGGAGCAGGAACCCGTCGCGGACGCCGGCCATCGCCAACAGCACGAAGAAGGTCACGAACGCGATCGCGAGCGCGTAACCGATCGCCTTCCCCCACGGGAATCGCCGTCCGCTCTCCCGGCCGACCAGGCTCTCGACGGGCGGGAGGCTTTCCGGATCCGCGAGGTACCGCTCGATGCCGGCGCGGTGGCCGGCGCCGACGACGGCGACCACGTCGTGGCCCGCGTTTCTGAGCGCGACCAGCCGGTGGGCGATGAACGCGTCGCGCTCGTCGATGAGCGCCTCCGCGCCGCCGGGCGAGAACTGTCTGAACTCCTCCATCATCATCGTGACGACGTCCGTGTCGGTGAGGTCGTCCACGTCGAGATCCTCGATGCCGCCGTACTCCGCGGGCTCACGGCCGCCGAAGAGGCCGATGACGCCGGCCGCGGCGAGTCCCGCGAGCAGTCCGAGCCCGACGCCAAGCCCGAGGCTACCTATCGCGCGGATGGTGAACGACCCGAGGTACGTCGCGACGAGGTCGTCGCCGACGCCCGTGGCTGCGACGGCGACCCCGCCGCCGAGGCCGACGCCGACCGCGGCATAGAGCCGGGCGTCGGGCGATAGGGCCGCCTTCCCCGCCGTGTCGACGACGAACGCCACGACGATGGCCGTCAGGACGCCCGCAGTCACGCTCGTCAACAACGTCTCGCCGATCCCGAGGGCGCCGCCGAAGAGTCCGATCGCGGGGCCGACGATGATCCCGACGAGCAGGCCGGCCACCACGCCGACCACCCGGGAGTCCGTGATCCCGAACGCCAACCCGCCGACCATGCGGAGCTTCTCGGTGATCGTCATTCGCGCCCAGAATCGCTGGATCGTCGTCTGGATGTCCCGGTCGACGAGCGCGACGTCGATCCCGAACCCCTCGGCCACGTCGATGGCGGCCTTCATGTCCGCGCCGGGCTCGATGTCGAACCGGTCGCCGAGCTGCGTCTGGACGTACGAGAGCATCCAGTAGGCGAGAAACTGAAAGACCGTGTTCCCCTTCAGGAGGTCGCTCGCGTCGAGGTCGTCGGGCGTCTCGCCCTGCATCTGCCGGTAGCGTCCCTCGTCGAGCTCGACGGCGACGACGTCCGGCCGTTCGCGGGTGATCGTCTCCTCGACCTCCTCGACGGAGCGTTCGGAGACGTGGGCCGTCCCGACGACGGTCACCGTGCCGGGTTCACGGTCGGCGGGGGACGCGTCGACGGCGGAGGCGTCGACTCCAGAGGAGCCGTCCGTCGATCGCTTGTCCGCGTGCCCGGGCGTCTCGGTCATTACCCACGCATACTGCTCCCCCGCGTTTAGGGCTTGTGAGTCCGAGCGACCTACACGCCGGTCGCGGACGGCTCCGCCGTGTCCGGGAACCCAACAAGTTTGTATCGATGGCCGTTCGACGGTCGCACATGTCCCGGTTGTTGCCCTCCCTGCCGGATTCGACGCCGGACGATCGGGAGCCGCGAGTCATTGGCGTCGAGGACGACGAGGCCGATGACCTGATCGCCGCGCTCGGCTCCGAGACCGCCCGGAATCTGCTGACGTCGCTACACGAGGAGCCGGCCACGACGTCGGAGCTGGCGACGGAGCTCGACACCTCGCTTCAGAACGTGCAGTATCACCTTCGGCGGCTCTCGGACGCGGAGCTCGTCGAGGTCGTCGACACCGCGTATTCGGAGAAGGGACGTGAGATGAACGTCTACGCGCCGGCCGACGAGCCCCTGGTGTTGTTCGCCGGCGGATCGACGGACGCCGGAGGGCTCAAGACGGCGCTCAAGCGTCTGCTCGGCGGCTACGGAATCATCGCGCTCGGCGCACTGATCGCCCAGCAGCTGTTCGCGTTCGGGCTCCCGGGAGCCGACGACGCGGCGGAACCGGCCGAGGAGGACGTGGCGGCGACGGACGACGAGCCGGCCCCGACGGACGACTTCGAGGTCGCAGAGGAGGAGGTGGCCGCGGACGAGGTGCCCGACGAAACGGGCACGGACCCGTTCGTCGACGCCGTGGAACCGATCATCGACGCCGTCGCCGCGCTGGAGCCGGGGATGACGCTGTTTCTGCTCGCCGCGCTCGTGTTCACCGTGATCTGGGTGTATCGGTACCGCGTACCCGGGCGCCGTTCGGCGTGACCCTCGAGTCGGACGTCTGCCGGCCCGAACGAGGGGCGACACGTCTCCGCGGGGACAGCTATTCATGGGACCGCACCGATGGGATCATATGGAACACGAAGCCGAGGTCGTCGGCGTCGGAGCGGGGTCCGCACCGGGGGGTGACGTCCCGGCCGTCGTCCTCTCCGTCCGCGGCGAGTACGTCCCGATCTTCGTGAGCGGCGACCAGGCACGGTCGATCGGCACGGTTCTCGAGGGCGAGCCGTTCGACCGGCCGCTCACCCACGATCTGCTCGTCGAGATGCTCACCGAGTTCGGCGGCGCAATCGACAAGGTTCGCATCGACGACCTCTCGGACGGAACCTTCTACGCGAAGATCGACGCGGAACGGTACGAGGACGGTCGACCGGAGCGGTTCGTCTTCGACGCACGCCCCTCCGACGCGCTCGCGCTCGCCGTTCGCGTCGACTGTCCGATCGTCGTCAGCGACGAGGTCATCGAGGAGGCGGGGCGGCCGTCCGACTCGATCCGGTTCGGGGACGGCCCGGACGACGACCGCTGAGCGGTCCCCGTGGATTCAAGTCGATTCGAAGCGGGTTTGCGCCATGAACGAGACCGCGACCCTCGCGGAGTCGTACACCGAGATGACCGAGCTGCTTCTTCCGAACGACACGAATAACCTCGGCCGCGCGCTCGGCGGACGGGTGTTACACTGGATGGACGTCTGCGGCGCCATCGCCGGGATGCGGTTCGCGAGCCGACAGGTCGTTACCGCCTCAATGGATCACGTCGATTTCATCGGCCCGATCGAGATGGGCGAGGTGGTCGTGATCGAGGGATACGTCTTCAACACCGGCCGCACGAGCCTCAACGTGAAGGTGGACGTCCACGCCGAGGATCCGAAACGCGACGAACGTCGCCGAACGACGACCTCGTATTTTACCTTCGTCGCGCTTGACGAGGACGGGTCCCCGACCGAGGTCCCCGCGTTGACGTGCCCGAGCGAGAGCGAGGATGCGCTCCGTGAGAAGGCGATCGAGGGTCGCCGCACACAGCTACAGGAAGTCATCGAGCGCTACGACGCGGCCGCCGAATGACTTATCTTTTCGTGACACGTATTGACACGCCGCCGGATGCGTTTAAACCGGCGATCCGTGGAGTCCGACCGACTCGAATCGACGGTGCTGCCCGGCCCGTCGAATCGACTCGTGGTCGGCCGCCCGTCCCCCGGACGGGTGCGCGCCCTCCCTCGGCCTGCCCGGACGATGGAGGTCGCCGCGGAACCGGAACGGCCGCTTTGCCCGGGCGGTCGTTCCGGCCCGACGTCGACCGGTCTGCCCGGACGGTCGACGTCGAACTTCTTTCGAGCGCGTACCGCCGTGCGACGACACGTAGCGGCGCGGACGGCACCTCGGGAACCCGCGTGCGTCCGCCCGACATTCACGCGTCGTCGGGAACCGCACGCGCCTGGCGGTGGGCGTTCACCACGCCATCGACAAGCGCGTCGACGGTCGCGCCCGCCGCGAGATGGGACGAACAGGCGCAGTCGGACGCGCCGAACCCCTCGACCGGACCGCCCGGCAATCGGGTCGCGACGGCACATTCCACGTCAACCCCCCGACTCTTCACGACCTCGACGATCCGACTCGCCGGATATCCGAGCAGGTAGTCGACGTGCCAGTGGCGGACGTCGTGGTCGCCGGCGGCGACCCGTCGATGTCGGTCGACGCGCGAGAATCCGCCGGCACCGAGCGCGCTTCCGGTGTACGCGTACGCGCCGGCGGGAAGGCGACGGTCGCCGAGCGCGCCGACGGTCAGCGCGATCGGCTCGGGAACCTCGACCACGAGCGTGTAGGTTCCGTGGTCGGGTTCGTCATCCGGGTCGCTCACGGCGTCGGTTCCGGCGTGTCGCTCGCGGCCCCACGAAGCTCCTCGATCAGCTCGCGTGCCGGATCGCGGAGCTCGTACTCCTCGTGATAGTCGTCGGGATCCCGGCCTCGACCGGAGAGCGTGCCGACCACGTCGGCGATCCGATCGTAGTTGTCCCGAACGAGCCCGCCGACGATTCCCGGCGTGCCGGCGCGGCCCGCGAGCTCCTCGGCGGCGGCGCGTCCGGCGTAGACGCGTCCCCCCCGAGGGTCGACGAGCACCATTGCGAAGGGGCGGGCGCCGAACTGGGCGTCCAGAAACGGCCCGACCGGGTCGGCCTCCCACGGCACCGCGACGATGCCCTCGATCCGACGCAGCGCGACCGCCGCGACCGAACAGTACGGGCAGTCGCCGTCGAAGATCAACACCGGGGCGTCCGTGTCGTCTGCCATGGGTTCACTACGTGCTCCGGACGGTTAAGCGGTCCTTTCCGGGCGGTTTTGCGGACGTTTTGTGGAGCGAACGGTCGCCCGAGGACGTGGCGGACGGCTCAGTGGGAGTGTCCGAGCGCCTCCTGTAGCGACTGGCCGAATCGCTCCTCGAAGAGCCGCTCCGCGGTCTCGTTCATCTCCGCGATGTCCTCGGGGACGTCCCCCTCGCTGTGGTGGACGATCACGTGTGCCTGTTGGGCCATCGCCTGCAACACGACGTCGGTGATCACGCGAGTCGGCGACTCGCCCTGGTCGCTGAGGAGGTCGACGAGTCCGGCGGGCAGTTCCACGGCGTCCTCGTCGCCGTCGGGTCCGGTCACGGTGTAGGTCTCGGTTTCGGCCATACGTGGTGGAGGGAACACGGACGTAAGAGTCCGTGGAAAGCGCGCGCGTTTGCCACACGACCGCGCGAACGGCACCGACGGAGGCGGTTCCGGACCGCGCGATCAGTGCATCGACAGCGACGTCGACCGATCGGAGACGGCCACGGCGAGGAGGTAGATCCCGATCGCGATCACGATGATGGAGCCGCCCGGCGGGAGGCTCGCCCCGATGGAGACCGCGAGCCCGCCGATCACGGCGATCTGGCCGACGAGCACGGAGAGGTACAGCGTCTCCCGGAAGCTGCGTGCGATCTGGGAGGCAGCGGCGACGGGAATGACCAGCAGGCCGGCGACGAGGATGACGCCGAGGATCTGCATCGCGCCGACGACGACCGTCGCGGTCATCACGATGAGCAGCGCGTTGTATCGGTCGACGCTGAGCCGCGCGACGTTCGCGGCACGCTCGTCGAAGGTGATGAAGAGGAACTGCTTGTAGTTGTAGACGACGAGGGCGACGACGACGACGGAGAGAACCGCCACCAGTCGGGCACCGGTCGCCGTTACGATCGCGAGGCTCCCGAAGAGGAAGTCCTCGATGTCGATGGCGATGGCGACGAAGTCCCGGCTCCAACTGATCACGAGGGTCCCGACCGCGAAGCTCCCCGTGAGCACGATGGCGATGGGGACGTCGCCGTAGCTGTCGGTTCGATCGGTGAGCCATTGGAGCCCGAGCGCACTCAGCGCGCTCACGACGAGCGCGACGAGCAGCAGCGTCCCGCTGGATCCGAACAGCGCGACCGCACCGCCCGCGACTCCGGCCCCAAGCGCGACGAACAACATGCCGAACGCGACGCCGGCGAACGCCGTGTGCGCGAGCGTCTCGCCGATCAGCGCCATCTGTCGGTGGACGAGGAACGCGCCGACGACGGGGCCGACGACCCCGACCAGCACGCCCGTCGCGCCCGCCCGCCAGACGAAGGGATGCCTGAAGACGTTGGTCCCGAGGTAGAAGTCGACCCACGCGCCGAGCGTCAGGAAGCCCGCGAACCAGGAGCCGGCGAGCGAGCCGACGGCACCCGGCGCGTCGCGGAGCCAATCGAGCGCGATGAACGCGAGCATCGCCGCCGCGAGGAGGCCGACGAGTCCGATCCCGACCAGCTCGACGAGTTCCCGTCGCGGGACGTCGCGGCCGGCAAGCACGTTCTCGCGTTCCGTACCGCCCTCCTCGTCGTACTCCAAAGTCATGGGTGATCGTGTGTCAACACGCCGCTGGCTCGGCCGTACGCGTCGGCGAGCGCGTCGCTTTCGAGGAACGAGACCGTGTCCCCGTGGTGGTACAGCTCGACGTTGATGCAGGCGACGGTGTCGACGTGTTTCGTGAGCACGTCGATGTCGTGTTCGATCAGGACGATGGTCATCCCGTCGGCGTTGAGGCGGTCGAGCAGTCCGTAGAACCGGTCCCGGGAGTCGGCATCTATCCCGACCGTCGGCTCGTCGAGCGCGAGCACGTCGGCCTCCGAGGCGAGCGCCCGCGCGATAAACACCCGCTGACGCTGTCCGCCGGAAAGCCCGCTCACGCGCCGCTCCGCGAGGTCCTGTACCTCCACGGTTCGTAGCGCTTCCGCCGCGATCGCCCTGTCCTGGTCGGTGAGTCGGGAATGACCGGCGTGGGCGAACCGACCCATCAGGACGGTCTCCCTGACGGTCACCGGCATCGCGTCGCCCCGGTCGGCCGCGCGCTGGCCGACGTAGCCGATCCGCTCGCCGGCCTCGAACTCGTGGGCCGGCTCGCCGAAGAGGCTGATCGATCCCGCGTCCGGCTCACGAAGTCCCAGCATGAGGTGTAACAGCGTCGTCTTGCCGGAGCCGTTCGGGCCGATGAGCCCGAGGAACTCCCCGTCGTCGACCGTCAACGACACGTTCTCGACCGCGACCGCGTCGCCGTACGCGAACGTGACGTCCTTGACGTCGATGACCGAACTCACTGTGATCCCCTCGCGGCGCCCATCGATTTAATTCCGTCTACATCACGTCGGGGGCGGTCGACGTCGCCTCCGGGACGCACCCGACGGCGCGTGGTCCCGTTCACGCGTCGAGTGCCGTCCGGAGCGACGGGACGTTGATCTCGAGCATCTGTTCGACCCAGCCCCAATCGTTCTCCTGCCACGTCTCGGTCGTCCCCTCCGCGGGGGTGAGCGGCTCCGCGTTCTCGACGTCGGAGTTCTCGAAGATCACCTCGACCATCTGTGGGATATCAGTTTCGGGGTCGGGCGCCTCGAAGGGGTCGTACAGGACGGTGTGAATGTCGCGCTCCTCGATGACGTCGATGAGCCCGGCGATGTCCTCGAACGACTCCGCCGCGTCCGGCGAGATTCCGACGGGCGTTCGCAGCTCGAAGTCGTAGCGCCGCTCGAGGTACTGAAAGGAGTCGTGGCCGGCGAAGACCGCGACGTCGCGCTCGGCGTCGGCTGCCAGCGACTCGAACGCCTCATCGACCTCGTCCATCCGATCCGTATACGCCGCCGCGTTCTCCTCGTAGTGGTCGGCGTTGTCGGGGTCGAGTTCGACGAGCGCGTCGCGGATCTCACCGACCATCTCCTGGCCGAGGACCGGATCGGTCCAGACGTGCGGATCGTGGAACTCGGTGGCACCCTCGTCGTCGCTTTCGATCACCGACAGCGACGACGGGTCCTCCGCAGTGTCGTGGATCACCTCGTCGCCCTCGAGGATCTCGAAGACGAGCGCCGTGTCGCCCGTCTCGAGCCCCGTGAGATCGACCTGGCGACCGTGGGCGTCGACGTCGATGATCTCGGCCTCGCCGTCGGCGACGCGCGCGTCGAGCCGGTAACGCTCCCCGTCGCCGAGCGGAACGACGCGGTCCTCGTCGTCGAACAGCACGACGCCCACGGGGACGGTCGAATCGAGCGGCACGTCGGGAACGCCGCCGTGCCAGTGGTCGACGTGCCAGTAGCCGAGCTGGTCGTCCGACCGGAGGTCGTAGATGTCGAACTCCTCGAGCCGCAGGCTCTCGCGGGGGTAGTCGTGTCCGCGGTCGAAATCCGGAAGCTCCCCGGAGTCGAACCCGATGAGGTACGGTCCGAGCCCGTCGAGGAGGTCGTAGACTCCGACGTCTTCGTAGTCGCGTTCGAGTTCCGCGGCGACGTCCTGTGCCCAGGCGAACTCGGGCGTGTCGAGGTATAAAAACGCCTGCGTGGAGGCGATGTCGCGGGCGACATCGCCGTCGGGGCTCCAGCCGTGTCCCATCTGTCCGACCGAGACCGGATTGGTGAACTCGAACCGGTCGCCGGCGACGTGTTCGGCCCAGTCCTGGATCGTGAAGAACGCGGTGTAGCCGGTGCCGTCGCCGTCGCCGGTGGCGGGGCTCCCCACGCCGAGACACCCGGCCAGTCCGCCGGCGGCCGCGGCGCCGACGCCGGACCGGAGAAGAGTTCGTCTCGTGAGGTTCATGCACGGTGATTGGACGGTAATCCCTAAAAGGGTTATTATCGGAGAGTGGGTTGTTAATAACCCGTGGAGCGTCGACGTGCGAATTTGTTAATCGAAGCCTCCCGTCGACGATGCCGCCGTCCGATCGGAGCGTGATCCGCGATCTTTACGCTTCCCCACGATATGCGACCACCCTTACTTCCTTCCCAACGAATATATATCATGACGCGGATCCGTCGAAGCGGTGAGACATCATGTCCAAACGACCCGCTGAACGAACGCTGCAGTCGGAACTGCTCGGCCGGCCGGTGGAGTTCAACTACTCGGAGACGTGGCTCGCGTACTCGATGCTCGGGCTGCGGCTCGTGATGGCGTGGGTGTTCCTTCAGGCCGGTCTGGAGAAGCTCCTCGACGGGGGCATCGGCGATCCCCTCGCGTGGTCGTCCGCCGGCTTCCTCCAGAACGCGGTCGCGGACGCCAACCCGCTTCAGGGGCTCTTCGTCTGGTTCGCCGACTTCGCCGCGATCATCGACCCGCTCGTGATCTTCGGACAGATCCTGATCGGGCTCGCCCTGCTGTTCGGCGTGTTCTTCCGGTTCGCGGCGGCCATGGGCGCGATCCAGATGTCGATGTTCTGGACGGCCGCGTGGCAGGGCGGACTCCTGCAGGGCTTCCCGGTCGAGCATGGCTACTTCGTGGACAGCTCGCTCGTCTACATGCTGTTGCTCTTCGGACTGGGCGCGTGGGGCGCCGGACGCCTCCTCGGCGTCGATCACGCCCTGGAGCAGACCGAGTTCGTGAAGGACAACCCGTGGATGCGCTACCTGCTCGGCTGACGCGTCCCGGTCACGGGTCGCTTTGCGTCTCTCTGCTCATCCCGTGGGCCGCCGGCCCGTCGATCGCGCTCCGACCACGACCATCCACGCTCCGGCCGTGAGCGTCCGCGGCTCCGACCGGAGGCGATCTCGTCGTTACCGATTCCACGCCGCATCGTCGGGATCGATGATCCGATCGCCGTCCGCCAGCGCGTCGATCGCGTCGAGGTCCGCCTCCGGAAGCGTCAGATCGAGCGCCCGGCGGTTCTCCGTGACGTGATCGCCGGTCGCCTTCGGGATCGGGACGATCCCGCGCTCCAGTCCCCACGCGAGCGCGACGACGGCGGGGGTGGCATCGTTCCGCTCGGCGACGTCGACGAGAACCGGCTCTTCGAGGATCTCCCCGCGGCCGAGCGGCGAGTAGCCGACGAGGTGATGATCGAGCTCCCCGGCGAGCCGGCGAAGCTCGGACTGTTTGAATCGTGGATGACACTCCACCTGATGGGCCGCGATCGGCGCCTCGAGGATCGTCCGTGCCTCTCGGACCAGCTCCGGCGTGAAGTTCGAGACGCCGACGTGGTCGGTCACGCCCTCGTCGCGGAGCTCGTCGAAGACGGGTAGCGTCGCCTCGGGTTCGTACGCGCCCATCGGCCAGTGGACGTAGAGGAGGTCGACGCGATCGAGCCCCAGCCGACCGAGGCTCTCGCGGGCGGTCGCTCGGACGTCCTCCGGCGCGAGGTTATCGTAGTGTATCTTGGTGGCGACGACGACCTCCTCGCGATCGACGTCGCTCGCGCGAAGCCCCTCCCCGACCGCGGCCTCGTTGTCGTACATCTGTGCGGTGTCGACGTGGCGGTAGCCGGCATCGAGCGCGGCCCGCACCGTCTCGGCGCACGTTTCTGCGTCATCGAGCCCGGAGGTGCCGATCCCCATCCCGAGCGTGAGCGGTGGCATGGAGATGACTCACGGTCGCACCGGTTAAAGACCGTACGCCTCCGGCGGGATCCGAACCCGTCCGGCGGTTCGCGTTCAGGGATTCGTCAGCCGTCGGCCGTTCGTTCGGCCGACGGGCCGGCGATTCGGGACGCCACGAACTCAGCGATCGTCGCCGTCGCGCAGCGCCAGCGCCTCCGTTCGGCTCGGTAACGACGTCATCGCGCCGCGGGCGGTCGTCGTCCGCGCCGCCACCGCGTTCGCGACCGCCAACGCCCCCTCAAGTGGGTTCTCGCCGTCGAACGCGGCCGACGGGGCGGCCTCGTCGCCCGTTCCGATCGCCCCCGAGAGCGACGCGATCGCGCCGGCGGTGAAGGCGTCGCCCGCGCCCGTCGTGTCGACCGCCTCGACCGGATAGCCCGGGTGCTCGACAACGATCGGGTCCCTGGTCGGATTCCACGGCGCGTCCGGTTCCGCACGAACGAGCGACCCGTCTCCGCCGCGCGTGACGAGCGCCGTGTGCGGACCGTGTCCACAGACCGTCTCGGCGACGGCTGCCGCATCGTCGTCCGTCGTGCCCGGCGGTACGAGCTCCGCCGCGAGGAGATCCTCCACGGTCGTCTTCACCACGTCGACCGCCGCGAACGCTCTCTCGACGGAGTCGCCGAGATCGTGTTCGATGAAGAGCTCCGGGCGGGCGTTGGGATCGAAGGAAACGACGACGTTCTCGCGGGCGCCGGCACGCTCCAGAAGCTCGAAGGTCGCCTCGCGGCTCGATCCGCCCGAGAGCGTGACCCCGCCCGCGTGCACCCAGTCGACGGGCTCGAGGTCCGAGTCGGACACCGCACCCGGCTGCATCCGCGTGTCGGCGGTCCCGTTCCGGTGGAAGCTGAACGAGCGCTCCGCGTCCGGGTCGAGGCTCACGAACACCAACGACGTCTTCGCGGTCGGATCGCGGACGACGTGTGCGTCGTCGACGCCGGCGTTCACGAGGGTTTCGAGAAGAAAATCGCCGAACGCGTCGTCGCCGATGCGGGTCCAAAACCTCGGCGTGACGCCGAGCCGGGCGAGCCCGACGGCGACGTTGGCCGGCGCGCCGCCCGCCCGGCGGTGAAACGTCTCGACGGTCGACAACGGCCCGCGGGAGCCCGGGATGAAGTCGACGAGCGCCTCGCCGGCAACGAGGATCCGTGTCATGGCCGGGTAGTCGTCGGCCGACCACAAGTCGGTTCGGATGAGTGCCGACCCCGAACGGCTCGACTGACGCCGGCCGCCCGTTCCGTTCCACCCGTACGCTTATTCGCCCGTGTCGGCTGTATTCGGTGCATGCCGACCGAGCCGACCATCGACCTCGCGACGGGCACGCTCCGGCTCGAGCGGTACGGTGACTCGCTGCTCGTCGATCCCGGCCCGTCGCTTTTCATGGCGGCGACGAGGGCGATGGCCGAAGCGGCGGTCGAGACCACGTCCCTCTCCGTGATGGCCCGCGAGCCGGTTCTGGAGACGGTCACCGACGAGTTCCGCCGTGCCGGTCGCGTGGCCGACGTCGTCGAGGCGGGTCGATTGACGCTGCACACGCTGGCAACCCCCCAGCCGAACGCCGTGCTCCTCGGACGCGAGTCGGGGGTCATCATCGTCTCCACACCCCGAGGGCGGTACGCGGTCGGAACGAACGGCGACCTGCGGGACCGATACGAGCCGCTCCGTGCCGAGGCGGAGCCCTTCCGCGTTCGGACGCCGAGCCCACGTCGGATTCGCGAGGCGTTCGTCACACGGTGTGACGAGACGGTCGCGGAGGACGTCGCCGCCCTCCTGCATGCGGATCCGGATCCGGCGAACGACGTCGCCGGCCCGCGCATTCGGGCGTACCTCGCCGGCGCCTGCCACGGCGTCGACGACTACGTCCTCCGCCGTGCCTGCGAGGAGGCCTGCCTCGGCAGCCCGTCGACGTTCACGGCCGTCAAGCGCCGGCTGATCGACGCCGACCTCGTCGCCACCGAACGCGTCCCGACGCCGGTCGGCCGGCCCAGAAAGCGAGTCGTTCCCGGCCCCGTCCTCGCGGACGTAGCGTTCGACGAGTTCCTCGATGTCACACGGGAGACCCTCCGTTCCGCCGACCCCGATCATTAACCCGCTCGTCCCGAAGGTCGAGTCATGCGCGTGCTCTCTGACGACGACGTGGCCGCCGTGTTGGACCTCGAATCGCTTCTCGACGTGGTCGCCGATGGACTTCGGGCGCAGGGTCGCGGCGACGTCGAGCGGCCGCCGAGACCGCACTTTCCGGTCGGCACGGGGCTCGATGCCGACGGAGACGGCTCGCCCGACGACGTGCCGCTCGGAACCGGGCTCGTCATGCCGGCATACGTTCACGGCGCCGACACGTACGCGACGAAGATCGTCGGCGTCCACGAGGGCAACGCCGAGCGGGGGCTGGCAACGGTCAACGCCAGCATCACGCTGACGGCCGCCGACGTGGGGCTGCCGCGCGCGACGATGGCGGGCACACGGATCACGAACGCCCGCACCGGCTGCATCGGCGGGCTCGCCGCCCGGGAGCTCGCAGTCGACGGGGCACTCACGGTCGGCGTCATCGGTGCGGGCCGACAGGCGCGCTGGCAGACGCGGGCGATCGCGGCGGCCGCCGACGTCGATACGGTTCGCGTCCACTCCCCGAGCGACTCGAAGGCGGCCTGCGCGTCGGACCTTCGGGATCGCGGGATCGACGCGCATCCGGTCGGGTCGCCGGCCGAGGCCGTCGTCGACGCCGACGTGGTCGTCACCGCGACGACCGCGACCGAGCCAGTGTTCGACGGCGCGACCCTCACGGACGGCACCCTCGTCGTCGCGGTGGGTGCTTACACATCCGAGATGCGCGAACTCGACGATCGAACGCTCGAACGGGCCGCCGCGATCTACGCCGACGTTCCCGGTGAGGCGGCCGAAACCGGCGATTTCCCCTCACACGATCCCGACGATCTGACCCCCCTCGCGTCGGTTCTTTCCGGTGATTTCGGTCGTGACGCGTCCGCGGACGTGATCGTCGTCGCCTCCGTCGGAACCGCGGTGCTCGACGCGGCGGCTGCCGAACACGTGTACGAGCGGGCGAAAACCGAGAGAATAGGCGTCGACGTGCCGCTCTGACCGGGTCGATCGAGCCGGTCGACCCGCCCGTGGTCAGCCGTCGTCGAACTCCTGAAAGAGCCGCTCGAACTCCTCGTGCTCGTCGACCTCCTCGAGGGTCCGATCCAGCTGCTCGCGAAGCTCCTCGATGCGGTCCGTGAGGTTCTGGTACTCCTCGTGGTCCGCGAGCGCGCTCGCGCTCTTTTCCGACTCGAGGACGGCTCGCTTCGAGGTCAGCGCGAACAGTTTCTGGACGCCAGCGTCGTAGCTGCCCCGACGGAGGAGCCCCGTGACGGTCTCGCGAAGCGCCTCCTTCGTGACCGGCTTGACGAGATAGTCGTCGAATCCCATATCGAGGATGTCGAAGTCGGGCTCGACCGCCGTCACCATCGCCACGCGGCAGTCGATCCCTCGCTCGCGGATCTCGACGAGCACCTCGTCGCCCGAGAGACCGGGCATTCGTCTGTCGAGCAGGATGGCGTCGACCTCGTCGTCGAGCTGGTCGAGCGCCTCGTGGCCGCCGTAGGCGGTCCGTACCCGGTACTCGCCGCCGAGCCACGCGGCGTAAAGATCGGCTAGGTCGGGCTCGTCCTCGACCACGAGGACCAGCGGGGGTTGCTCACTCATGGATCGTCGGAGCGGCGACGGTCTCGCTCACACCCATGATCCGATCCCACGCTATATCAAAATACCTCTTCCTCGCTTCCGTTTGCCGCCCGAATACCGGCGGTAATCTCCGAAACTGCTCGACCGTGGGCGAACTCACGCGTCGACTTCCCCCATCGGAACGTCGGCGGGATCGTCGTAGCCGGTGATCGTGAGTCGGGTCGCCTCGACGTCCTCGACCACCGCACCCCACCCGCCGACCGTCCATTGACGGTCCCCGTCGTCGAGTTCGACGGTCACCTGTCCGGCGAGCTGTCCGATCGGGATCTCGCCGTCGTCGTGCGGCTCCCCGGGATAGATCACGTCGACGACCCGGCCGGTGACCGTGATGGCCGTCCCCGTGCCGACCTCGGTGCCTTCCACGGTGGCGTGAATGCTGATCCCCTCCTCCAACAGCGGTTGGACGTCGCGAACGAACCGTCGGAGGTTCGCGTACGTGATGGGTGGCTCGTCCGCTCGGTCGTCGTACACCACGTCCCAGACCTCCCAGAGGCTCGTGTCGAAGTACCACCGAAAGACGTAGGTCAGCGAGAAGTCCTCGACCAACACGCCGTACTCGTTCACCGAACGTCGGTGGGGGGCGAAACACGTGGTGGTTCTATCGACGATGGCGACGAAGGGCGTCGGCAGCGTCCGGTGGCGGATCTCCGTCGCGGCCTCGCCGTAGTCGGCCGGCAACTCCTCCAACGTCCCCGACGTGTGTATCGAGACCTTGACGATCGCCCCGTTGGCCTTGGCGCTCGCGAGCGCCCCGCGAAGCCGCCCGAATCCGTCCGGGGTGACGGCGACCTGCACCTCGGTCGTGGCCTCGGCGATCGCGTCCGCGGCGTGCTCGAAGACCGTCTCGAACCGCTTGACGATGTCGACGCGGTGTTGATCCAGCGCCGGCGCCTCCCATCGGTTTTCGATCTCTTCGGCCGCCGCCGTGAACCGATCGGAGCGCGTCCGGAGGTCCTCAAGCACCTCGGTCGGGTTGCCTGCGCGGGCCCTGAGGCTGTCGCTCTCGTAGGTCTCGACGTAGCCACGATCCTCCAGATCACGAAGGACGTCGTAGATCCGCGCGGCCGGCACGCCGCTGGCGTCCGCGAGCTCCGTCGCGCTCGCGGTCCCGAGCCGCAACAGCGACGTGTACGCCTGTGATTGATATTTCGAGAGCCCGGCGTCGCGAAGCACGCCGCGAAGCTCGGCTGAATCCATACCGGTTACACGGATACCGCCGTCTTAACCTCTGTGCTGGGTCACCCCTCGGCTCACTCGTTGGGGCTGTAGTTCGGCGCCTCGTCCGTGATCATCACGTCGTGGGGGTGTCCCTCGGTTTGACCCGCACTGGAGACACGGACGAACTCCGCCCGCTCGTGGACGTCCGGGATCGTGTGGGCGCCCACGTATCCCATGCCCGAGCGCATCCCGCCCGTCAGCTGGTAGAGCTCGGAGGCGAGGGTTCCCTTGTACGGCGTCGCGGCCTCGACGCCCTCGGGGACGAACTCCTCGTCCTCGTCGGCGTCCTTGAGGTAGCGGTCGCCGCCGCCGGATTTCATCGCGCCGACGGAGCCCATCCCGCGGTACTGTTTGTACTTTTTCCCCTGCATCGTGATGACGCGGCCGGGCGCCTCCTCGGTGCCCGCGAAGTACGAGCCGAGCATGACGGCGTCCGCGCCCGCGGCGATCGCCTTGATCGCGTCGCCCGAGTACCGGATCCCGCCGTCGGCGATGACGGGCACGCCGTGTTCGCTCGCGACGTCCGCGACCTCCGAGACGGCCGTGATCTGCGGCATTCCCGCTCCGCTTACCACCCGCGTCGTACAGATCGAACCCGGCCCGATACCGACCTTCAACCCGTCCGCGAAGTCGACGGCCGCCTCGGCCGCCTCCCGAGTCCCCACGTTGCCGACGACGACGTCCGCCTCGACCGTCTCCTTGATCGCCGCCGCCGAGTCGAGCACGTTGAGGTTGTGCGCGTGTGCACAGTCGATGAAGAGCACGTCGGCGCCGGCCTCGTCGGCCGCGACCGCGCGCTCCTCCTCGAAGGGCCCGACTGCGACGCCGGCGAGCAGCCGTCCGTCCTCGTCGCGCGCGGCGTTCTCGTGTTCGCGTCGCTGGAGGATCCCGCCCATCGTGACCAGCCCGACGAGCCCGTCGTGCTCGTCGACGATCGGCACGCGCTCGATCTTGTGGTCGTACATCAGCTCGAGCGCCTCGCGGGCGTCGACGTCCTCGGTGGCGGTGATCACCTCGTCAGTCATCGCCTCTCGAACCGCGTCCTCATCGCCGACCTCCAGATAGGGGCGGATGTCGGTGCCCGAGATGATCCCGAGGACGACGTCGTCCGCGTCGACCACGGGCGCACCCGAGACGCCCTCGGCCTCCATCGTCGCGTCCGCCTCGCGGATCGTGTCGTCGGGGCTCACGGTGACGACGTGCTCGCGGCGGATGACGAGCTCGTGGGCCCGCTTGACGCGTTCGACCTCCGCGGCCGTCTCCTCGACGGTCATGTTGCGGTGGAGCACGCCCAGGCCACCCTCGCGCGCCATCGCGATCGCGAGGTCGCTTTCCGTCACGGTGTCCATCGCCGCCGAGAGCACGGGGACGTTCAACTCGACGCGTTTCGAGACGCGCGTCGCGAGATCCGCGTCGTCGGGCTCGACGCGGCTCTCCTTTGGTCGGAGCAGCACGTCGTCGAAGGTCAATGCCTCCGGTACGTCCAGTTTCGCCGAGAATCGGCCGGAATCCGTCGCCATGTAAACCGTCGTGAGGCGCCGCTCAAAAGGATTGCGAGTCACCACGGACGTGCACCACCGTCACACCCCAACGTGCGGGATGTTCAGGATCGTGTGGATCGTCGAGGCCACTCGGCTCCGGAGGCGACGTCACCGGAGCCGCGAGAGGTCCGCGACCAGCACCTGGTCGGCTTCGTCGGGAGCGGCGGACGGATCACGGCGCTCGAAGCCCCGTGCGTGGTAGAACTCCCGCTCGCTCGGCCGGTCCGGGTCGACGGTCGTTCTGAGTCGCGAGACCCCTTCACGGGAGAGCGCGTCGGCGACCCGCGAGAGCAGGCGATCGACGATCTCCTGACCCGGGTACTCGGGGTGGACCCACAGCGCCAACAGTTCCGCTTCGATTCCGTCACGATCCGGATGGGCGACGGCGACCCCCACCGGCCGATCGTCCTCCTCGACGACGAACGAACAGTCCGCCTGCCCGGCGGCCTCGCGCACGCCGGCGGCGGACACGTCCAGTAGCGGTACGTCGACGTCGTCGAACACGGCCGCCTCACGCGATCGTGAGACCGCCGCCCGTAGCGTCTCGGGGTCGCCGGGACGCGCCGGTCGGACACGCATGTTCGAAAGCAAGGACCGACCTCCGGTATACCTTTCGGGCCGGGCAAACGCGGTACCGAACGGCAAAAACGATACTCGGCATCGAGTCAATCGTGGGCGTTCGGGAGCGACCATGAGCGTCCGGGAGTCCTCCCACCGTCGACCACGATCGACGGCTCACCGGCGGCTACGAAACGGGACGGTCGGTCCGTGATCAGGCGACCGGTTCGATCCCGATGGTCACCGTGACGTCCTCGACGTCCCACTCCTCGATCAGGCCGTCGTCGCCGTCGGCCCCCTCGGGCGCGTCGAACCACCCGTTCGCCCGCACCTCGTCGGCGATCAGGTCGGCGTGCTCCTCGACGAAGCCGGCGATCCGGTCGTCGTCGACCGCGACGCCGACCCGGATCCGTGCCTCGACGTCGAGATCGAGCTCCTTGCGCATCTCCTGGATCCGCCGGATCACGTCGCGGGCGTAGCCCTCCGACTCGATCTCGTCGGTCAGCGAGGTGTCGACGTAGACGGTGCCGCCCTCGAAGGCGGCGCCGGAGACGTGTTCGGGCGGCTCCGCGACGTACTCCACCATCTCCTCGTCGAGGTCGACCGGCTCGCCGGCGACGGTCACGTCGCCGCCCTCGACGGCCTCGCGGGTCGCCCCCTGTACGGCGGCCATTACTTCCTGCGCCTCGCCGCCGAAGGCGGGGCCGATGGCGGCCATCACGGGCTCCGCACGCTCGACGAGCTCGCCGAACGCGTCGGTGACGACCACCTCGCGGGCGTTCACCCGGTCGGCGATCACCGCCTCCAGGTTGCGGACGGCGTTCGCGACCGCCTCCTCGTCCGTCTCGACGACGACGCGCGGGACCGGCCACCGAAGCTTGCGGCCGGCCTGCTGGCGGGCGTTCGCGGCCGCCTCCTCCACGTCGCGGAGAACGGCCACGTCCCGTTCCAGCTCCTCGTCGCGCAGGGTCGCGTCGGGCTCGGGGTACGACAGCGCGTGGACCGTCGTCGCCGAGCCGTCGAGCGTCTGGTACATCCGCTCGGCGAGGTACGGCGCGATCGGCGCGAGCAGACGAATCGTCTCGTCGAGGACCGTCGAGAGCGTCGCGTACGCGCCGCGCTTGGAGGCGGAGTCGGATTCCTCCCACATTCGACCACGGACCGCCTTCACGTAGAACCGGGAGACGTCCCGCGTGACGAACTCGACCACGGCGTTGACCGCGTCGTCAACGCGGTACTCCGCCCACGCATCGGCGATCTCGGCCTCCACCGACTGGAGCCGGGAGAGCACCCAGCGGTCGACGACCTCGAGCTCGCCGTCTTCGAGGCTCGCCTCGGCCGGGTCGTAGCCGTCCAGCTCCATGTACTCCAGCGGGAACCGGAAGACGTTCCAGAGGATGTTGAGCTTCCCCTGGATCTCGCCGAGTCCGTCCCACTCGAAGGCGAGGTCGACGCCCTGCTGATCGTGACTGAGGAGGTAGGTCCGCAGCGGGTCACGGCCCGCGCGGTCGATCGCCTCCTCCGGCGTGACGATGTTGCCGACGGACTTGGACATCTTGCGGCCGTCGCTGTCGTTCGCGAATCCGTGCATGAGCACCTGCTCGTAGGGGACCTCGTCGACGGCGGCGGTGCCCATGCCGAGTTGGGACCAGAACCAGCCGCGGGTCTGGTCGTGCGCCTCGATGATCAGGTCCGCGGGCCACAGCTCGTCGAACGCGTCGGTCTCGCTCGGATAGGCCAGCGTGCCCCAGCTGGCGACCGATGAGTCGAGCCAGACGTCGAAAACGTCCTCGACGCGCCGATACGTCG
Source organism: uncultured Halobellus sp. (assembly GCA_964538415.1). Lineage (GTDB taxonomy): Archaea > Halobacteriota > Halobacteria > Halobacteriales > Haloferacaceae > Halorubrum. The sequence continues at coordinate 627 of CAZIFX010000024.1, read as the reverse complement.
TCCCGTCCTCGACGATCGTCAGGTCGTCGACGCTGGGGCGGTGGAGGTCGATCGTCTCCGGATCGACGTCCTCCTCCACGCGCTCGGCGAGCTCCTCGCGGGTGCCGATCACGATCATCTCCTCGTCGAGGGTGCCGGACTCGGCGTCCTCGGGCACCCAGATCGGGATCGGGATCCCCCAGTAGCGCTGTCTGGAGACGTTCCAGTCCGGCGCGTCCTCGATGAAGTCACGGAAGCGGTTGTCGCGGGCCCACGACGGGTACCACTCCGACTCCTCCATGTTCTCCAGCAGGTCCTCCTTCACGTCCGTGATGGAGATGAACCACTGGTCCGTGACGAGCTGGATGACACCGGTGTCACACCGCCAGCAGTGGCCGTAGCTGTGGTTTACGGTGCCGTGTGCGAGCATGAACCCGTCCTCGACGAGGTCGTCGATGATATCGTCGTTCGCCTCCCGGACGAACTGGCCGGCGTACGCGCCCGCTGCCCCGGTGAACTCGCCGTTCGGCTCGACGGGACAGAAGGTCTCGAGCCCGAGCTCCGTCCCACGGTGGAAGTCCTCCTCCCCGTGGCCCGGCGCGGAGTGGACGAGCCCGGTGCGGTCGGCCTCGACGTAGTCGGCCGCGT
>CAZIFX010000023.1:0-36369 GCA_964538415.1 uncultured Halobellus sp. | reverse complement strand
CCGTGAGTTCGGTGCGGAGCACGTACTCCGGTTCGTTATGGAGATATCCCTTCTGCGAGAGGACTTCATCGGTGAGAACCGTTCCGAGGTCTCGTCCGAGATCGACGCCGTCGAGATAGTACGGGACGCCACCGAAGATTCCCCACGTGAAAATCCGCTCTTCGGGCGAATACTCGTTCGGAACGAACTCCTGTGCAGCAGCGAAACTGAGGGGCCGGAGGTCAAGTCGCTCCGTGAACCGCCCGTACAAGGGACTGTTCCCGAGAAGCGTCGCTTCTTCCATCATACTAATCGACGACCCGACCAGAACCAGCGTTCCAGAGGTGTTCTGGAGCCGCTGGTCCCACAGTCGCTGAATGACCGACGGGAGGCTCTCATCGGCGTCGATGAGGTATGGGAATTCATCAAGAACTACGATGCCGTCCTGCTCACCCAGATACCCGAGCAGCGCTTCCCAGTTCTGTTTGATCTGCGTGATGCCGGGAAAGTTCTCGGAGGCAACATCGACGAACTCGTCAAGCTGTATCTGGGAGGTGGTCTCCGTGGCCTGATAGACGACTACGTCGTCACGGTCGGAGAGCGAGTGCTGGACGAGCTGTGTCTTCCCGAGGCGTCGCCGACCGAAAATGACGACCATCTCTGCTTCATCGGACTCGTAGCAGCCGCGTAGTCGTGAGAGTTCGTCGTCCCGATTCACGAAGTGGTCCATACGCCCACTCCACCGTGGCAGGGAATAATACTTCCGAATAGACTATTTTGGAATAGGCTAATTCGGAATTGTCTATTGAACTTTCTATCGTATCTCTTGATCTGCGGAGGTCAGACGACAACGCACATCCGGACTTATTCACTGCTATGTTCAGTAACTGAACACGTCTCTCCCTTCATGCGCCAGGTGTTCAGGAATGACTAAAACCAGCGTTCCCGAGGTGTTCTGGAGCCGCTGATCCCACAGTCGCTGAATGACCGACGAGAGACTCTCGTCGGCGTCGATGAGGTATGGGAATTCTTCAAGGACTACGATGCCGTCCTGCTCACCCAGATATCCGAGCAGCGCTTCCCAGTTCTGTTTGATCCACGTGATGCCGGGGAGGTTCTCGGAGGCAACATCGACGAACTCGTCAAGGTGTATCTGGGAGGTGGTCTCCGTGGCCTGAGGACGACTACGTCGTCACGGTCGGAGAGCGAGTGCTGGACGAGCTGTGTCTTCCCGAGGCGTTGCCACCTGAAAACGACGACCATCTCTGCGTCATCGGTCTCGTAGCACCCGTGTAGCCGAGCGAGTTCAGCTTCCCGATTCACATTGGTTCCGAGGGGGAAAGCCCACGACTTTAGTCGTGGGAGGGAGCCCGACAGCACAATTAACGGTCTGTCTCTCGTAGTTATCGACACTTCCATGAGGGCGAAAGAGCGTCAAAACCGTTGCCCTACTCCCGACCACGTGGGGTTCTTTCATGGAAGGGGCCGTGGTCAGTCGGCCCTTACGTCGGGGACTGACGGCTCCAAAGCGAGACAGGAACCCCCTCTCTCGAAGTGTGGACGAGGAACGCCGGCAATTAAAGCTAACTGACACCATGCCGGAATCCAGATCGACCCGGTCGGCTGCCCGACCGCCCCCGTTTCAGCCGAGGAGCGACTCCCGCCGCCGATTATCGTCGCGTGTGACACACGGCGAGCGCTTTTGAGGGTGCGGCGCGGAGCGCGGCGCATGCACCGTCGCGACGTCGTGGCCGGCGTCCTGGTCGTCGCGACTGCAGGCTGCGTCGATCGGATCCACGACGTCGCCGCCTCGACGCCGCGGGACGTCGACGTCCGGAGCCACTCGGTCGACGGCGACCCGTTCGTCGAGTCCGAAAGCATCGTCAGCGCCCCGGAAGGAACCGCGACGAACGCGAAATCCTTCACCGGTACGTCGACGGCAGAGGCGGCGTTGACGGACGGCGTGGAACCGGCCGTGCGGTCGTTCGTTTCGGAGACCACCTTCGTCGACGACGGCGGCGGGACGGTGCTGGTCGCGACACAGCGGCTCGCACCGCCGTCCATCGATCTACGTCTCGGATCGGTGATCCGGACTGGACGGCACGCCCTCCGGATCGCCGTCGACGAGGTCGGAACTCCGACCGGGGAGGATCCCGTCGTCCGCACGCTGCTCGTCCGCGTGGCGGACGATCGCGGCCCCCCCGAACGGGTGACGGTTTCCGTCGGCGGGGACCGCTCGTCAGTCACCGTTTAGTCGAGCGAGGCGACGAGCGGAGCGACGGCGATCGCGGGGGTGACCTGCGTCCGACCGGTTTTAACTTTCGGCGTCGCCTTCGGTCGATATGGTCGCCGTCCCTCGACGAGCGCTGGGGGTGCCGTTCGTGGCGCTCGGCGTGTTCTGTCTCGCACAGCCCTTTCTGCTTCGGTCGGCGGGAGTCGAGGTCACCACGCCGACGCTCGCCGACCCCGCATCGCTCGTCGGACTGACGGCACCGGCGTTCGTCGCCGCCGGAGCGATCCTCCTCGTTTCGGGGGCCGCGGCGGTCCTCGGACGCGTCCTCGCGCCGCGCTGGAGCCTGTCGGTTCCGTTCGTCTGCGTCACCGTCGGGACCGTCTTCGGGTTCGGCGTACCTCCCGACGTTCCGGTGACGACGACCGTCGTCACCGGATCGACTCCCTTCGTCGTCGGTGGTGCGCTGGTCGGCGGCGCCCTCGCACCCGTGGTGTTGGGGTCGCTGAAGGGAGACACGATGGCGCTGCTCGCCGGGGTCGTCGTCGTGCTCGCGGCCGTCGCGACGGCACCCGCGCCCGTATTCGCAGCCATCGCCGGGCTCCTCGGCGGCGGCGTCGCCGTCGCGCTGTCGTGGGCGCTCGACGGCGAGACGTGGCGGCCGTGAGAGTCGCCGAACGCGACGGCATCCGCGACGCCCGGGATGCATCCTCGCGGTCCGCCGGGTCCGACGCTTTGCGTGGAACGTTCCCCTCACGAAGCTCGTTCGTGTTCCGCGGGAGCTCGTCGGCCGTCGCCACGAGAAGCACGTTCAGCCCGCGGAGTGCGGCCTCGGCGATGCCGTCCGTGGTTCCGAACCGAAGATCGGCCTCGACGTCGCTCCGGCGGCCTCCCCGCCACTGATGGGACAGTATCCGAAACGCCAACACAGTGTACACGGACGCAGAAGCGTTCGCCTCGTGCCCGTTGGTCGAGCAAGCCCGAAGGTGACTCCGAGTCCGCCGACGTGTCGGCGACTCCCTGCTGGCAAGACCAACAGACGGGAGTCGCATGACGCCGAGGATGCGGGTAACGGTGGTTCGGCACCGTCCTCAGAGATCGGAGCTCTCCGATGGGCTGTACGAGAACAGAGTTCTCGTGAACGCCAGTCGGCCGCTGACCACGATGGCTTGGTTAAACGAGTTCCCGTCGAGTGGCAGCGTCACGGTTGCGAACCTGAAACTCCCACCGCTCGGGATTCCCGTATCCTCGGGCGCAAGAGGACCTCAATGAAGCGGATCAGCTCTCACAGGCCTTACATTCGAGGATGTCCTGACTGAATTTCTGTGCAGCATTCACGCTGTGTTGGTAATACAGACTCTTCACGCCCTTCTTCCACGCGCTGATGTAGAGTTGATTGATGTCTTTCACGCTCACCTCGCCCGGATCGATCGAGACGTTGATGCTCTGTGCTTGGTCGATGTGCTTCTGCCGCTGTGCCGCTTGGTTGATGATCGCCATCTGCGGAATTTCGGAGAACGTCTTGAACACCTCCTTTTCTTCATCGCTCAGGCAGTCAAGATGCTGGACGCTGCCATCCTTGGCGGCGATGCTGTCCCAGACGTCACGAGTATCTTCCCCACGCTCGGCCAGGATCGCCTCGAGGAAGCGGTTCTTCTGGGTCGTCTTCAGCTTCGCACCATCCCGAACGAAGTAGTTCGACTTCAGCGGCTCGACACTCGGACTGACCTGCCCGAGAATCACGCTGCTGGACTTGGTCGGCGCGACGGCCATCGTCGTCGCGTTCCGCCGCCCGTACCCCTCAAGCACGTCCGGCTCACCGAACTCATCAGCAAGCTTCGCGCTCGCCTCGTAGCTGCGTTCCTTGATCGTCCGGAACACCTGCTCGTTCTTCTCCATGGCCTCCATACTGTCGAACGGGATCATGTTCTTCTGGAGGTAGCTATGCCAGCCGAGGACGCCGATCCCGATCGCCCGGTGCCGCTTGGCGAACCGGACGGGTCGTTCCATGAACTGGATACCGTCCGCCTTCTGGATGAACTCCTCCATTACGGCATCAAGGAACCGAGTGAGCGTTTCGACGGCATCGGTGTGCTTCCACTCGTCGAAGTGGAGCGCGTTCATGCTCGAGAGACAGCAGACGAAGCTCTCATCGGGCGTGGCAGGCAGCGCGATCTCGGTACACAGGTTAGACGCGTTGATCCGGTACCCTTTGTCCTTGTAGACCTGCGGCTTCCCCCCGTTCATGTTGTCACGGAAGATGATGTAGGGGACACCGACGTTGATCCGTGTTTCGATGATTTCCGCCCACGTCTCTCGCTTCTCTTCATCGCCGTCGAGCATGGCTTCGAACCACTCGTCACCGATGATGACGCCGTAGTAAATGTCCTGAACCGGGTCGCCCTCGGTCTTGATGTTGAGCCACTCCTCGAGGTCGTCGTGCTCGACGTCGATGTACCCGGCGAACTGTCCCCTCCGCGTTTCCCCCTGACTAACGACGTTGATGATGGTGTCGAAGAGTTGGGTGAAATTGTAGCTCCCGCTGCTTTTCCCGTTGTTGGTGATCGGACTTCCTCGAGGGCGGAGGTCGCCGAAGTATCCGCTCGTTCCACCACCCAGTTTGGTCATTTCGCCGACTTCGGCTTGCGTGTAGAGGATGGACTCCATGGTATCTTCCATGTAACTGCCGAAGCAGCTGATGGGCAGGCCACGGTCGAGGCCGAAATTGGCCCACACCGGGCTGGCAAGACTGTAGTACCCGCGACTCATGTACTCGTAGAACCGGTCCGCGAACCCGTTCTCTCCGAGGATCTCCTCAGCCCGTTTTGCGATCCGTTCGATTCGTTCTTCGGCCTCGACGCCTTCCAGTAGGTACCCTTCTCTGAGGAACTCCCGACTGTTTTCGTTGAGCCAGTAGAACGGTTCTTCCTGCTGTTCCGTGACGGTGGTGAGTGCTTGCTGTGACATTTAGAACATGTCCTCCGCGGTGACGCTCTGCGTGTGTTTGTTGTACGTGGTCGACCGCTTGCTGAAGAAGTCGTTATCCTTCGTCATCATGATGTCCTCGTCGAACCAGCGTGTCTCCTCGAGGACCTCTTCATCCGTCTCGAAGATCGGCTCGACACCGACGTTTTCGAGACTCCCGTTGAACCGGTCTCGAAGATACTCGTCGACGTGGGACCTGGGCAGGAACTCCAACTCCCCCTCCTCGAAGATCCAGTCGAGGATCTCCATTTCGGCCTCGTACGCCCGTTCACAGGCCTGTTTGATCTCCTTCTCGAACGCGTCGTCGAAGAGACCGGGGTTCTCCGCTCTGATCGTCTCGACGAGTTCGACGCCGAACAGCCCGTGAATCTGCTCTTCTTTACTGGTCGCCTCGACGGCGTTCGCGATCCCTTTGAACTTCTTTTCGTGTTTGTCGAAGCTCGTCATGATGAGGAACTGGCTGAACAGCGAGACGTGCTCGACGAACGTGCTGAACAGGAGGATGCTCATTACGTACTCCCGCCGGTCATCGGTCTCCGCTCGCTCCAAGTACTCGTTGAGGTAGTCGATTCGCTGCTTGATCGCAGGCTCCTCGGTCACCTGCTGGAAGTCCTCGGTGATGCCGAGCACGTCGAGCAGATGGCTGTAAGCATCCATGTGCCGGACCTCGCTATCGGCGAACGTCATGCCCACACTCCCGATTTCGGGCTTGGGCATCTGCTCGTAGATGTCCGACCAGAACGTCTTCACCTGCACTTCGATCTGTGCGATGGCCAACATCGTCCGCTTGATGACCGTCCGTTCGGCAGGCGTGGTGTTGGCCTTATAATCCTGTACGTCACCCTCGAAGTTGAACTCGGTGTGGACCCAGTAGCTGTTTCGAATGGCGTCAACGTAATCCAGGAGGCCCGGATACTCGTAGGGCTTGAGCTGGGTTCGCTCCTCGAAGATATCCATCTCCGTCTCCCTGTCCGTGGTTTCGTGTTTATTCAGTGGCATGTGTTCGGAGGCAAACGTCCGCTGCTGGTCGGCTTCCGTTTCCGTCGTTCCTGGTTCGGTGCGTTCGTGTCATCCTGAGTCGTTCGGGGCTTCGAAGTCGTCCATTTCTGCGTCCAGAACTGCGTCAAGTTCGCGGAGGAACTCCTGGGGCTCCGAGAACGCCTCGTACACGGAGACGAACCGAATGTACGCGACTTTATCAAGCGCTCGAAGGCTCTCGGAGACGAGGTCACCGATGCGGCCGGACGCGACGATTCGTTCGTCGCGTGTTTGGAGGTCCGCTTCGATGCCGTCCACCAGCTCGGTGACTTCTGCGTCGGTCACGGGGCGTTTCTTTACAGCCCGAATGATCCCATCGTGGAGTTTCCGTCGGTCATACGGTTCGATGTCGCCGTCTCGCTTTTTCACCTGCAGTGAGTCCCATTCCGGACGCTCGTACGTGGTGAAACGGAACGAGCAGCGCTGGCATTCGCGGCGCCGGCGCACTGCATCCCCGTCCGCACTGGTTTCCGTGTCACGGACGCGAGTGCGGTCATCGTTACAGTCTGGACAGTTCATGTGTCGGTGTAGCGTTCCCTCGTCAAACCACACCGTATGTGTGGGGTCGGGGAACCCAACTGCAACATATGGTGTCTCAGGGAGGCTAATAAATATGTGCACTTCAGTTGTATTAGGACAAGCACGCTTGAACTCTCGTTCCGTGTCTCAACGAGAGAGGCCGTTAGTGAGGTCTCGCTCCATCACCACGCTGGCGTGACATCCTCCCCGCGCTGAAGCGCGAGGCTTTCTCCTCGATTTCGTGTAAAAAGCCACCGGCATCCGATCGGATCCGGATAAACGATCCACGGGCGGAGCAGGCCGAGTGTCCCGGGGTCGTTCGGAAGACTGCGTCCTCCGTGGTGACGAGACGCTCCGCGTCTCGAACCAGCTAACCCCGAGGCGGCACTGCTTCCCGGATCGTTCGCCGCGTCTCCTGAACTGAGCGATCAGGGGTCGGTGGCGACTCGAACGCTCGAACCGTTCGACGGCGGCCTGGCCCCCGTCGGAAGCGCTGACCCGTCCGTCAGCGTCCCGGCGACTCCGTCTCCGACTCCAGTTCGACGTCGCGCTCGGCCTCGCGAGCGACGTCGGCTGCGGCGTCGGCGCCCCGGTTCTCGTCGGTCCTGAGGTCGTCGTCCGCGACGTTCTCCAGCTGTTCGAGCGACGCCTCGATGTCGTCGAGCCCGAGCATCCGCTCGGTCTCCTCGTCGAACGTCTTGCTCTCCAGTCCCTCCATCGCCTGGACGTCGGAGCCGGAGAGCGCCTTGCCGTAGCGGCCGACGAGGCTGGTGAGCTCCTGCGGGAGCACGAACGTCGTCGACTCGCCCTGGCCGATCGCCTCGAGCGTCTCCATGCCGCGTTCGATGATCGCCCGCTCGCCCATCGACTCCGCGGAACGCGCCCGGAGCACGGTGGAGATGGCGTCACCCTGCGCCTCGAGGATCTGGCTCTGTTTTTCACCCTGCGCGCGGATGATGTTCGACTGCTTGTCACCCTCGGCCTGCTCGACGGCGGAGCGGCGTTCACCCTGCGCTTCCAGGATCATGGCGCGGCGGCGGCGCTCGGCGGAGGTCTGCTGTTCCATCGCCCGCTGGACCTCCCGGGAGGGGTTGACCTCGCGGACCTCGACGGCCTCGACGCGGATCCCCCACTCGTCGGTCGGCTCGTCGAGCTCGTCGTGGATCCGGTCGTTGATCTTGTCGCGTTGAGAGAGCGTGTCGTCGAGCTCCATGTCGCCGAGAACGGCCCGGAGAGTGGTCTGGGCGAGGTTCGAGACCGCGTTCTTGTAGTCGTCGACCTCGAGGAACGCCTTTTTGGCGTCCATCACCTTGATGTAGACGACCGCGTCGGCGGTCACCGGCGAGTTGTCCCGCGTGATCGCCTCCTGTTGGGGGACGTCGAGCGTCTGCGTCCGCATGTCGAAGGGATACGTGCGTGAGACGAACGGCGGGATGAGGTGGACGCCGGGCTCGAGCAGCTTCCGGTACTCGCCGAACACCGTGAGCGCCTCCTTTTCGTAGGCGTCCACGATCTCCACGGCGCTGACGATGGTGACCAACGCGAGGAGGATCGCCAGCACCCCCACGCCGAAGACGAGGCTCTGGCTCAACAGCGCGAACCCCACGAGCAGCGCCACTCCCAGCGCGAGGTACTGCCAGACCGCGTCCGGCAGCCCGCCCGTCGGGGCGCCCGGATCGAAGAGGTCGTTTCGAGGACCTTGCGTTCCCATGTTTGACCTTACGGTTCGACGACGTTAACAGTTCGCACGAGCCGCCGACGTTCCGCGCACCGCGTGAACCGATCCGTTTACTCCGTGGCCGCCGCATCCGGTGTACATGAGCCATTTTCCGGAGTTCGAGGTGATCCCGGCCGTCGACGTGCAGGACGGCGAGGTCGTCCAGCTGGTCGGCGGCGAGCGCGGCACCGGCAAGCGCTACGGCGACCCGACCGAGGCGGCGACGCGCTGGATCGACGCCGGAGCCGACACCCTCCACCTCGTCGACCTCGACGGCGCCTTCGAGGGGGAGCGCGCGAACGCGGTCGCGATCGAGGCCGTCATCGACGCCGTCGGCGACGAGGTCGGCCTCCAGCTCGGCGGCGGGATCCGCACCGCCGAGGGCGCTCGCGCCCTGCTCGATGCGGGCATCGATCGGGTGATCCTCGGCACCGCCGCGATCGAGACGCCCGGGATCGTCGAGCGGATCGACGAAACCCATCCGGAAAGCGTCGTGGTCAGCCTCGACGCGAAGGGCGGCGAGGTCGTCGTCTCGGGATGGACAGAGGGGACCGGACTCGATCCGGCCGAGGCGGCCGCCCGCTACGAGGAGCTCGGCGCCGGCGCGATCCTCTTTACGAACGTCGACGTCGAGGGGCAACTGGAGGGGATCGACCGCGACGCGGTCGAGGCGGTCGTCGACGCCGTCTCGATCCCCGTGATCGCCTCCGGCGGCGTGGCGACCGTCGAGGACGTCGTCGCGCTGAAGGCGGCGGGCGCCGCCGCGGTCGTCGTCGGAACCGCCCTCTACGAGGGTGCGTTCACGCTTCGGGAGGCGCGGACGGCCGCGGGTCGCGCCGGCGACTGAGACCGCTCCGATCGCGCCCGCCCGGTCGCAGGACGGGGCGGAACGGGACGACAGGACGCATCATCGGAGTGAAGTTTAAGCGTACGGGTGCCGTTCACACGGACGTTCAAAAGGTCAATGCGACACCTCATCGACGCGACCGATCCGTTCGCCACGTTCGGCGTTGGGGCCCCGTTCGCCACGGTCGGCGCGGGCGATCCACCCGCCGGCGGGGGATGCCCGTGACCGACGACGCGGTCACGGAGCAGCTCGTCCGGGCCTACGACCATACCGACGAGTCGGGGCACGCGACCGCCGAGGTCGTCGACGAGCCCTACGAGTCGAACGGCCGGCTCCACGTTCCCGTCGAGGTGCTCACCACCGCGGAGCGAACCGAGTTGACGTTCGAGCTGCCGCACGCGTGGTCTGAGTCGTACCCGCTGGTTCGGCTGCTGGAATCGGCGGGGTACGGCCCGGGCGGCGTCGAGCTCCTCGTCGGCGAGCGCTTTCCGGTCGTCCGTCGGGGCGGCGAACTCCGGCCGTGGTTCCCGCCGGAGCAGCCGAGTGCCGACCGGAGCGGCGTCGCGGACGCCCGACGAGTCGTCGATCGGGCGGGACGGTACGCGGCCGCCGTCGCCACCTTCACCGTCGTGATCGTCGTCGGCGCGATCGTTGCCGCGATGCTCGCCGCGGTCCTCGTCACGCCGGGGCTCGTCACCCCGCTCGCGATCACCGCGGCGATGCTCGCCGCGCTCGCCACGCGACGGCGACCCTCCGACAGTCCCGTTCGGCCGGTCTGACGACGTTCACTCGCCGCTTCCGTCGCCCTCGGGCCGCTCCCGCTGGACGACGAGCACCGGACCGAGGAACCGCTCGGCGACCTGTTCGGAGGGCATCCCGAAGACGAACGTCGTCACCGACGGGTCGGTCTCGCCCATCACGACCGCGTCGTGGTCCTCGCCGTGGCGAGCGATGGCGTCGATCGGCGTCTCGGGGCGTTCGACCAGCGTCTCGACGGCGTCGGCATCCATGCCGTGCTCGACGAGCCGAGCCGTTGCCCCCTCGAGAAGCGTCTCGGCGTCTTCCTCGGTCTCGTCCTCGCCGAGGACGTGATACAGCGTCACCGAAACGTCCGTGCCGCCGAAGAGCCCGCCGACCAGCCGGGCCGTCCGGTCGAGTCCGACGGTGCCGCGGATCGCGACGAGCACCGATTCGGGCCCGTCGGTCCCGTTCGCCACGAGCACGGCGAGACAGTCGTGTTCGTAGATGATCCGGTCGATCGTCGGCTGTGCGTCGTGGGTGAAGACGAGCCGCGTGTCGACGTCGGCCCCCGCCGCGGCGAGCGTGGCGGCGAACTCCTTCAGTTTCGTCATCGCGCGCCCGCCGAACTGCTCGCGAGCCTGCTCCGTCGCGGTCTGTTCGGGGATCACGTGATACCCCAACAGGACGACGTGCGCGTTCGCGAGCAGTGCCGGGATCCCCTCCGGCAGCGGCTCGCCCTCGAGCACTCGGCGCGACAAGAGCACGGTCGGCCGGTCGGTTTCCGCGCCGTCGGAGGCGGGACCGGCGTCGATCCCGCCGTGGTCGGACGATCCGTTGGCCGTTTCGTCGGTCGATTCGTCGATCGGTGGATCGGTGTTGGACATGATCAGAAGTCCCCTTTGAGGTCGACGTCGGTCGCGTAGTAGCGGTACCACCCGTATGCGGCCAGCATGATGAGGATACCGATGACGATGGAGGCCGGCTGCATGAACGCGATCAGCGCGAAGCTCGCGACGCCGCCGACGCCGGCCACCGCGAAGCCGGCCGGACACCGGAACGACGGGGTGTACCAGTCGGGCCCGTCCCGCCGAAGCTGGATCAGCGCGACGCAGATCAGCCCGTACATCACGAGGTGCAGGAAGGAGGCCACCTCCGCGAGCAGCTCCACCTGCCCGGTCGCCGTCAGCACGACGATGGGACCGCCGGCGAGCCCGAGCGCGACGTGGGGGGTTCCGTACGTCGTGTTGAGCCGGCTCGCGGCCGTCGGGACGATCCCGTCGCGACTCACGGCGTACACCGACCGCGAGGCGCTGAGGATCGAGGCGTTCGCGCTGGAGAAGGTGGCGAGCAACCCGGCAATGAGGATCGCGAGCGCGCCGGGGAACCCGACGAACTCGCGGGCGACCTCGACCATCGCGGTCTCGCCGAACTCGCCGAGCCGTGCCGAGCCGAACGCGCTCGTCGCGACGAAGATGGTGACGACGTAGAAGACGCCGACGAGGATCACCGAGCCGACCATCGCCAGCGGCAGGTTTCGACTCGGCTCCTTGATGTCCCCGGCGACCGTCGCCACCTGCGCGAAGCCGAGATAGGAGGTGAACACGAGCGCCGCGGTCTGTAACACGGGGAGGAGCCCGCCCGGCGGGAAGAACCGCTCGGGCGTCGTCTCCGCGCCGAACACGCCGAGCGCGTCGAGGCTCCCGTAGCTCAAAAACGCCGTGAGGATCACGAGCAACACGAACACGATCGCGTTCTGGAGCGACGCCGTGTTCTCGGTGCCGAACAGGCTGAGGACGGTCAACCCGATCCCGAAGGCGACGCCGAGCGGCACGGCTGGATTCACCGGCAGCGCGATCCCCGCCTCGATGAACACCTGACCGGCGTAGCTGCCGAGCCCGACGAGGTAGAAGGCGGACGCGAAGACGAGCCCGAGCCAGAGCCCGAGTCCGACGATCGCGCCCGCACCCGTCCCGAGCCCGCGCGAGATGAAGAAGTAGCCCCCGCCGCTTCTCGGCATCGCGGTCGCCAGCTCGGAGGTGGGCAGCGCCACGAGCAGCGCGATCACGGCCCCGATGGCGAACGAGAGCGACGCGGCGGGGCCGGCGTTCGCGGCCGCGAGCCCTGGAAAAACGAAGATCCCCGCGCCGATCATCGTTCCCACGCCGATCGCGAGCCCGCCGGAGAGTCCGATGGTGCGCTCGAGCTCTCCCTGGCCCGCGTCGGCGTCGTGGTTCGCCTGCGGCTCCGGCGCCTCCTCGCTCGCCGATTCGGGATCGACCATACGACCACTTCTCACCGTGGCCGAAAAAAGCCGACGAACGGGTGCGCCGCTCATGTCGGCCGGATCCGCCGCTCACGTTCGGGGATGTATCGATCTGCACGCGGCGCGTGCCGGACGATCCGCTCGCCGAACGCTCCGTTTCGTTCCCGCCGTTCTCACCGCCGATAACCACGGGCGAGCGGTTAAGTGGACCTCCGCACCGACTCACGGTATATGGCTACGCGCGTGCTCATCGCGGATGATTCGGAGTTCATGCGGAACCTCCTCCGTGAGATCCTCGACGGGGAGTTCGAGATCGTGGGCGAGGCCGAAAACGGCGTCGAGGCGGTGAACATGTACGACGAACACACGCCCGATCTGGTGATGATGGACATCGTGATGCCGATCCGTGACGGGATCGAGGCGACGGCGGAGATCAAGGAGACGGATCCGGGGGCGACGGTGATCATGTGCACCAGCGTCGGCCAGGAGGAGAAGATGAAGGCGGCGATCAAGGCGGGCGCAGAGGGCTACATCACGAAGCCGTTCCAGAAGCCGAACGTCCTCGACGCGATCGGATCGGCCGTCTGATGCGCGTCGACGTTCGGACGCTCGGCGCCTGCAACCGCCTCGCCGAGCACGGGGCGGAGCGGGCGGCCGACGCGCTCGCGGAACTGACCGGCACCGACCTCGCCGTCGAGGTGACGGGCGCGAGCGTCGCGACCGGCGAGGACCTCGCCGAAGCGTTCGCCGGCCGGGAGTCGGTCGGCGTGAGCGTCGGCCTCCACGGCGGGCTGGAGGGGGAGGCCGTCCTCGCGTTCGACGCCGTACAAGTCGACGCGCTGCTCTCGGTTTTACCCGGCGGCGAGTCGATGGAACGGAGCGCGGTGACGGAGGTCGGCAACATCGCGCTCGGCGGCTTCCTCGACGGGTGGGCCAACTACCTCGGCCGCGCGATCGACATGACCCCGCCGCGATACCTGGAGGCCGACGGCGCGGCCGTCCTCCCCGGCGGCGCGCTCGCCGGTGACGGCGTGTTCCTCTTCGAGAGTCGCCTCGAATCGACGACGGCGGACCTCGATTTCTCGATCTACATGCTGCCCGACTCCGGCCCGTTCCGCGATCTGATCGTCGGGAGAGCGTCGCCCGTGGCGACGGGACGCGGCGCAACCGGAGGTGCCACCACGGGAGACGACGGGTCGGGAGGCGGGGCGGCGCACGCCGGAGGCGACGCCACCGCGATCCCGTACGAGTCGCTCTCGGCGTTCGCCTCGCTCGCCAAGCGGGGCTCCGCGAACGCCGCGGACAACGTCGGCATGATGACGGGTCTCGAGACGAGCGTCGCCGTGAGCCGGCTCCGGTTCGTTCCCCTCGCGGACGTGCCGACGGAGGTCGGCAGCGACCCCCACGTCGGGACCGTCTTCGAGCTGCAGGGGAAACCGAGCGGCTACCTCGCCATCCTCTTCAGCGAGCGGGGGGCGGCGAACGTCGCCGAGGCGATGTTACCGACGAAGCCCGAGGAGCCGCTCGGGGACATGGCCGAGAACGCGCTCCGTGAGCTCGGCAACGTGATGACGAGCGGCATCATCGACGGCTGGGCGAACGTCCTCGGCACGTCGATCGAACACTCGCCGCCGGAGTTCGTCCACGACATCGGCGCCGCGACGGTGAGCCCGCTGGTCGCCGACCTGAGCGCGCGACAGGACTACGGCTTCGTCATCGACGCCGTCCTCGAGACCGAGGGCGTACGGGCGCGGTGTGACGTGTACGCGCTCCCCGACGAGCGCGAACTGGCTGCCGCACTGGCGGCGCTCTCGAAGGCGTGAGCCATCCGTCGTCGTCCGCCGAGTCCGGCATCTCCGGTCGGGACCGGCGGGTGAAGGTCGGCGTCGGCGACCTCGCGGTGACGGCCGACGGCGCCACGATCACGACGAGCGGGCTCGGCTCCTGTGTCGCCGTGGCGATCGCCGACGAGCGGGCCGGCGTTCGCGGGCTCCTCCACGCGATGTTGCCGTCGGCGGACGCGGTCCGGACGCCGGCGCCGCGCCCGGGAAAGTACGTCGACAGCGGGATCGAGACGCTGCTTCGTGATCTTGATGCGGCGGGAGCGTCCCGTCCGTCGATGCGGGCGTGGCTGGTCGGCGGGGCGGAGATGCTCGATCTCACCGAGGCGATCGGACCGCGAAACGTCACGAGCGCCGAACGCGTGCTCGAGGCCGCAAACGTCCCGATCGTCGCCCGCGACGTCGGCGACGCCGTCGGCCGCACCGTCCGGGTCCGCGCGAACGGCGCCGTTGTCGTCCGCGCGGCCGACGGCTTCGAACGAACGCTCTGACCCGGATCGTCGTCTCCCCCGCCGTTTTTCATACGTGATACTTTGAGGAGTGAGTTGAAGTGCGACCCGTGGATTCGAGCTAACAATGGGCCTCGAACTGCCGGTGTGGGGAGCCCCGACGGCCGCGTGGGTAGTCGCCGCGCTGGGACTCGTCGGCGCGAGCGTCCTCGACCGGTTCCTCGACGACGACGGCTCGGACGGCTCGAACGACGCCACCGACGCGGCCGGAATGGGCGACGACGACCTCTTCGGCGGCGGTGGCGGCGGGGCCGGGGACGGCTTCGACGAGTTCGACGGCATGGACGAGTGGGAGGACGGCTTCGAGGACGGCGGGGACGGCGCCGACGAGCTGGAAAAGCGGATCGACGATCTGGAGACGGAGGTCGCCTCGCTCTCCTCGACGGTCTCGACCGTCCGGTCCGAAAACGAGGAGATCTCCGGCACGGTCGAGGGCATCGAGGAGGACGTCCGCAACCTCCTCGACATCTACGAGATGGTGACGCGCGGGATCAACCCCTTCGTCGACGAATCGGGCGGCTTCGACGAGATGAGCGGTGGCGGCGAGGGATCGTTCGGGCTGTTCGAGGACGAAACGGCGGACGAGGAGCCCGAACTCGACGAGGACGTCGCGAACGCGGACGCGGACGGCTTCTTCGACGAGGACCTCGTCGAACCGGGAGACGACCTCGATGACGGCGGATTCGACGACCCGGAGGAATCGGACGACGGAGCGGGCGGCGAGGCCGCCGACGAATCGGCGGACGATGGGAACGACATGAACCAAGACGGCAAGAGCTTCAGCGAACTCAAAGCGGAGTACGACGCCGGGGAGGCCGACTGGGCCGACGACGGCGACGAAACGGACGCGGACCACGATCCGTTCGATGACGGCGATCGGCTCGATGACGTGGCGCTCGGGGGTGATGATTCGCTCGCGAGCGACGATCCGCTCGCCGACGACGGGCTGAACGGGTCATCGCCGGAGCCGGATCGGGCCCCGGAATCGGCTCGGTCGGACGAATCGGCTCGGTCGGACGAATCGGCTCGGTCGACCGGGCAGAGGCCGGGCGGCGATCCCGCGGAGGCGAACGGCGAGGGCTTCGAGTACGTCCAACGCGAGGACCTCTCCGGCCCGCGTCACAAGCCTTATCTCACCGAGCTCCCCGCCGACTACGTCGGCGACCTGCTCGTGATGGAGTGGCTGGAGTTTCTCGTCTCCGCGAGCGACGTCACCGACGCGGTGCGTGCCATCAACTACTACGAGCGCATCGAGTGGATCTCCGCCGACGCGGCCGACGGGCTCCGCGATTTCCTCTCGGGTTTCGGCACGATCGACCGAAACCTCGTCGACCAGCCGGGCACCGACCGGCTCGTCCGGGAGCACCACACGCGGAGTCTCCGCTACGTCATGCAGCTCAACGGGACGAGCTCACACGCCGTTCTGCTCGACCGCTGGGACGATCTGGTCGGCGGGTCGCTCGGCGGCTCGCACGACGACTCCCGCGGCGGTCCACGTGACGGCTCGCCCGCACACGGTGATCGGGTCGAGGACCGCGGCCGGTCGACGGGGTCCGGCGGGACCGGGACGTCCCCGCGCCCGATGAACGACCCGAACCCGCGGGCCGACCGCGCCGACCCGGCCGACGGAGGGTGGGACGATGGGCGTTAGCGTCTCCGCATCGACCGCGATCATCGTCGCGGGGTTGTTCTTCGCGTTCACCGCGTTCTCCCCCGTCGCCGCAAACGGCTTCGACCGCGTCACTGACGCCCGACACGACGTCAACGAGCGGGCACTGGAGCGGCAGAACACCGACGTCGCCGTCGCGTCGGCGACCCCGTCCGAGGGCGCCGACGGCGAGGATGACGAGCTCGTGGTCGAGGCGATCAATCACGGCGCCGTCGGGCTCGTCGTGAGCGACACGACGCTGGTCGTCGACAACGAGTACGTCGACCTCGCCGACGTGACCACGGCCGTCCACGACCGCGGCGAGGAGACGGGCGGGACCGACCTGTGGCTCTCGGGTGAGACGCTGACGATCACGATCGTCGACGAGGACCTCGATTCGGGATCCGTCTCCGAGGCCGATCGCGTCGTTCTCGTTACCGAATCCGGGGTGCGTGACGTCGCCGTCGTCGGGACCGGCGAGGAGGGGAGCTGAGATGGCGAGCGTTCCCGTCTCCCACCTCATTCTGTTCGTCGCGAGCCTCGTCATCGCCGCCGGCGTCGTCGGCACGGTGACGACGGGCGTCGATCGGGTGAGCTCGGCCGTCGACGACGGCAGCCTCGACGCGACCGAGCAGCTGCGAACCGACGTCACCGTGATATCCGATCCGAACGCGGGGGTGTACGACTCGGGGGCCGGAGACGCCGGGAACGTGACGCTACTGATAAAAAACACCGGCACCCAGCGGCTCGCGCCGGACGGCTCCGGCATCGACGTCGTCTTCGACGGAAGCTTCGTCCGCCCGAACGCCATGGAGGGCGAGGTCGTCTCCGTCGACGGCGCGACCGCGTGGGACCGCGGCGACGTCCTCGAGCTCACGATCGATCTCGACGCGGCCGAAGTCGACGCGCTCGGCGGCGATGACGGCGAAAGCACCGACCACCGCGTTCACCTCACGGTGAACGGCGACGAGGAGCTGTTCCAGTTCCGCGTGGAGGGGAGCTAAGCGTGCCGCGCCATCATAACCTGCTCTCGCTCGGGCTGGAGGACCGCGACCGGCTGAACAAGGAGCTCGGCGGCGGAATTCCCCGCGGCAGCATCGTCCTCGTCGAGGGCGACTACGGGGCGGGCAAGAGCGCGATGTCCCAGCGGTTCTCCTACGGGCTCGTCGAGGAGGGCGCGTCGGTGACGCTGCTGTCCACGGAGCTCACCGTGCGCGGCTTCATCGACCAGATGCACTCGCTGGAGTACGACGTGGTGAAGCCGCTTTTGAACGAGGAGCTCCTCTTTTTACACGCCGATTTCGACTCCGGCGGGGCGTTCTCCGACGACGACGGCGAGCGCAAGGAGCTGCTCAAACGCCTGATGAACGCGGAGGCGATGTGGCGTTCGGACGTGGTCTTTCTCGACACCTTCGACGCCATCTTCCGGAACGATCCGACCTTCGAGGCGCTCGTCCGGAAGAACGAGGAACGACAGGCCGCCCTCGAGATCATCTCCTTTTTCAGGGACGTCATCTCGCAGGGCAAGGTCGTCGTGTTGACCGTCGACCCGTCCGCGGTCGACGACGACGCGATCGGCCCGTTTCGCTCCATCGCCGACGTCTTCATCGAGCTGGAGATGGTGGAGGTCGGCAGCGATATCCGCCGGCAGATCAACGTCAAACGGTTCGCGGGGATGGGCGAACAGGTCGGCGACACGATCGGGTTCTCGGTGCGGTCGGGGACCGGAATCGTCATCGAGAGCCGCAGCGTCGCCTGATGCCGTCGCTGCGGGGTCGCTCCCGCGGTTCGACCGGCACGCGGAGCGCTTCCGTCGCCGGGACGGAGGGCGGAAGCCGACGGACGCATCGACGAACGACCGACGACCGACGACGGGGCAGGAATGACGGAACACGGCACCGCGAAACCCTCGGATGAGCTACGCAAGGCCGCCATGCGGCGTCCCCACCTACGGGAACATCTCCGTGAGTTCAAACAGATCACCGGGGAGTTCCCGCAGTTCATCGAGGAGCCGAAACCGGAGTACGAGTCCGACCGGCCGAACGTGCTCTATCCCGTCGGCGGCCCCATCTACTGTCACGTCTACGGCGACATCGGTCAGGAGACGAAGTACTACGCCATCGAACCCGAGATGTCCGGGCCGCAGGCGTCGGTTCTCGATCAGGTAAAAAACGAGCTGCTCACCGCCAGCGGTCAGCACGCGGCCCCGGAGTCGGAAGCCGAGTACGACGACCTGATCGAACGACTGCTGGAGGACGTCACCCACGTCGAGGGGAGCCGAGACGGCTGGCGGTGGCTGCTCGACCGTGCCCGTCACTGGGGAAAACTCCCGGTCACCGAGGAGACCTACGAGAACATCCGGTATCGGCTCAACCGCGACATCGTCGGCCTCGGTCCCTTGGAGCCCGTGATGCGTGATCCCGCCAACGAGGACATCCACGTCATCGGCCCCCACGAGTGTCACGTCGACCACGGCACCTTCGGCATGTTGGAGACGACCGTCGACTTCGGCAGTCGCAAGCAGTTCGACGACTGGCTGCGCAACATGGGCGAGCGGATCGGCGATCCGCTCTCCGACTCGGATCCGATCGTCGACTCGACGCTGCCCGACGGCTCGCGCATCAACATCATCTACTCCGATGACGTCTCGGTGAAGGGCTCCTCGCTCACCATCCGGCAGGGCGAGGAGACGCCGCTGTCGGTCAACCAGATCACCGACTGGGGGACGCTCTCGCCGGAGTTGGCCGCGTACCTCTGGCTCTGTCTGGAGAACGAACGAACGGTGTTCGTCGTCGGCGAGACGGCCTCCGGGAAGACGACGACGCTCAACGCCATCCTCTCGTACATCCCGCGGAACTCGAAGATCTACACCGCGGAAGACACCGCCGAGGTCATCCCGCCACACGACACGTGGCAGCAGCTGTTGACCCGCGAGGGCGGCGACGAGGGCTCCTCGGACGTCGACATGTTCGATCTGGTCGCAGCCGCGCTGCGCTCGCGTCCCGACTACATCATCGTCGGGGAGGTCCGTGGCGCCGAGGGCCGGATGGCCTTTCAGGCCGCCCAGACGGGTCACCCCGTCATGTTGACCTTCCACGCGTCCGACATCGTCTCGATGATCCAGCGGTTCACCTCCGAGCCGATCAACGTTCCGGAGACGTTCATGGACAACGCCGACGTGGCGCTGTTCCAGAACCGGGTGAAACAGGGTGACGACGTCCTGCGTCGGGTGACGAGCGTCCAGGAGATCGAGGGGTACTCAAAGGAGATGGACGGGGTCGTCACCCGCGAGGTGTTCAGCTGGGACCCCGTCGAGGACGACATCGTCTTTCAGGGGATGAACAACTCCTACGTGTTAGAAGAGCAGATCGCGACGCTGCTCGGGTACGCTGACACGCGTGACATCTACGACGACCTCGAGTTCCGTGCGGAGCTCATCGAACGGATGGTCCAGGAGGGAATCCTCGGCTACCACGAGGTCAACGCGGCGATCGACTCGTTCCAACGCGACGGCGTCGAGGGACTCCCCTTCGACATGCACCGAAAGATCGGGTGAGAGCATGTCCGTGAAACGCGCCGGGGACTCGCTCGCCACCGTGATGTCGATCACCTCGGAGCTGCTGGAGTCCTACGAGAAGCTCGACGTCTCGAAGGGACGGTACGTCGGCTACGTCCTCGTCCCGGCGGCGGGACTGTTTCTTCTCAGCGTCGTTGCCGCCCTCCTCGCGCCGCTCCCGCTCGCGGCGCGCGTCCCCATCCCGATGCTCGGGGGGTTGGCGCTCGTCTCCGCGGTCGTCTATCCGAAGATCTACCTCTCCAGCCGGGAGCGTCACATCGACAACCAGCTTCACCTCGTGATGACGCACATGACCGTGCTGTCGACGACGAACATCGACCGCATGGAGGTGTTCCGGACGCTGGCCGCCGAGGAGGAGTACGGCGTCGCCGCCGAGGAGATCGGCCGAATAGTTCATCTCGTCGACACGTGGAACCAGAGCCTCGACGACGCCTGTCGCCGTCGGGCGAAGGAGGTCCCCTCGGATGCGATGAGCGACTTCTTCGACCGGCTCGGCTACACGCTGGGGGCCGGTCAGTCGCTCGAGGCGTTCCTCGTCTCCGAACAGGACGTGGTGCTCTCGCAGTACGAGACCCTGTATGAGTCCTCGCTCGCGAACATCGAGGTGATGAAGGACCTGTACATGTCGATGATCCTCTCGGTGACGTTCGCGCTCGTCTTCGCCATCGTCCTCCCCATCCTCACCGGCAACGACCCGACCGCGATGGTCTCGGCGGTGATCGTGTTGTTCGTCTTCGTCCAGCTCGGGTTTTACGTCGCGATCCGCGCGATGTCGCCGTACGATCCGATCTGGTACCATCCGGAGGAGCGCGTTCCGGGCGATCGCAAGCTGTGGGCGGCGCTCGGGGTCGGTGGCGCCGGGTCGTTCGCGCTCATCGGGATCACGGCCGCCGGCATGTTCGGGTACGGTCCCGGGCTTCCCGGCCTCCTGTTTTTCCTCGACACGGTGCGGCTCCCGCTGTACCTCGCGGTGCCGATCACGCCGCTTTTGCTGACGGGGATCATCCTGCGGACCGAAGAGCGGGCGATCGCCGCACGCGACGAGGAGTTTCCCTCGTTCATTCGGGCGCTCGGCGCGACCGAGAGCGCGAAGCAGTCGACGACGACGGACGTGTTGACGACGCTGCGTGACAAGGACTTCGGGGCGCTCTCGCCCGCCATCGAGCGGCTCTACCGCCGACTCAACGTGCGGATCAGCACGGAGGGTGCGTGGCGGGCGTTCTCCCGTGACGCCCGGTCGTATCTCATCCAGAAGTTCTCCGAGATGTACCTCGTCGCCCGGCGGATGGGCGGGGAGCCGAAACAGCTCGGCGAGCTGATCTCGGCGAACATGAACGCCGTCAACAACCTCCGCGAGCAGCGGCGACAGGCAGCTATCACCTTCATCGGCCTGATCTACGGGATCACCGCGGCGGCGACGTTCGCCTTCTTCATCGGGCTGGAGATCGTCTCGATCCTCGCGGACCTCTCGGCGGACTTCGAGATAGACCGGATGGACATCGGACGGATAATCTACCCCGGCGCCTACGACATCCCGCTCATCGAGTACCTGCTTCTCACGGTCGTCATCTTCAACGCCGGGCTCTCCTCACAGATGATCCGCACCATCGACGGCGGCAATCCGGCGAACGGCTACATCCACTTCGTGTTGCTCACGTGGCTCGGCGCGCTCACCGCCATCGCGACGCGGACGCTCGTCAACGCGCTGTTGACGGTCTGAGGTGGGCTGCCGGCGGGCCGGTTCGACCGGCGGGCCGACTCGACCGACGCGGCTCACAACAGCCGGCCGTCGTCGACCGTTGACCGTCCCCGCAGCGCGCTCGGGGTGCCGCCGGTCTGGATGACGTTGAACGCGGTCATCAGGTCGGACCGGGAGATGAGCCCGACGAGCTCGCCGTTCGCGTCGATGACCGGCAGTCGGCCGACGCCGCGTGACTGCATCGTCTGGAGAGCGGTCATCGCGTCGGCGTCCGGCGTGACGGAGGTGACGTCTCTGGCCATCACGTCCCCGACGCGGTAGGCGTCGCGTTCGACCTCGCGGATCTCCCGCGCGTCCTCGAGCGTCACCATTCCGACGAGCTCCCCGCCGCGGAGGACGGGATAGCCCGTGTGTCGCTCCCGGAACATCCGAGTCATCAACTCGGTGACGCTCGTCTCCTCGGTGACGGTGTGGAGGTCCGCACGCGGCGTCATCACGTCCTCGACGCGGACGTCCTCGAAGGCCGCCTTCAGCGTCGTCTGTTGGGCCTCGCCGGAGGCCGCGATGTAGATGAAGAAGGCCAACAGGATGAGGATCACGTTGAACGCGAACAGCCCGAGGATCGCCATCACGAACGCGAACACCTTGCCGACGGCGGCCGCCCGCTGGGTCGCCTGCGCGTGGGGCTGGTTGCGCGCCATGAGCGCCCGGAGAACCCGGCCGCCGTCCATCGGGAAGGCGGGTAGCATGTTAAAGACGGCGAGGATGACGTTCAAAAGCGCCAGATACCCGAAGACGAAGAGGACGGCGTCGGCACCCGTCGGGGCGAAGACGAAGACGGCATAACAGGCGACGCCGACGGCGATGCTGACTATCGGGCCCGCGACCGCGATCCAGAACTCGTGTTTCCAGTTCTCCGGGAACTCGGTGAAGCTGGCGAGTCCGCCGAGCAGCCAGAGGGTGATGGAGTCGATCTCGTAGCCGTAACGCATGGCGACGAGCGAGTGGCCGAACTCGTGTAACAGGACGCCCCCGAACAGCCCGAGCGCCGCGGCGAGCCCGAGCAGCCATGGCGTGTAGCCGGCGCCGATCGCCGCGACGTCGATCCCGGCGCCCATCGTCTCGTTCATCAACTCGCCGATCGTCGCCACCTCGGAGCCGATGAGATACGCGAACAGCGGAAGAACGATCAGAAACGTCCAGTTGAGTCGGATCGGGATCCCGAACGCGGACCCGACGTGAATGCCTCGCATGCGAGCCGGTTGGAACGGGAGTCGCTTAAACGACGGGGGGAGGCGCGCCGTTCGACGCGGTCGCCGAGTGACGGCTTCAACGCGGTCGCCGAGTAGTGGGTCCGACGGCAGTTCTCTGCTCACTTGGAGGGTGGACTTTTACGTCGCCGGCGCTCGAAAGGCCGAGCATGAGCGAGTCATCGAAGACGGGGGCGAAGCCGGTCCTCAAGCGGGGCGAGGACGTCACCTACGAGCCGGTCGACGCCGCCGCGGGGCTGAAAAAGGGCGTGTTGATCGACGAGTCGGACGGCGCCCCGAACTTCGCGATCCGGCGCTTCGAGCTGTCGGCAGGGGCTGACGTGCCGCGGCACACCAACGCCGTCGAACACGAGCAGTACGTCCTCGCGGGCGAGTACGTCGTCGGGATCGGCGACGAGGAACACGTCGTCTCCGCCGGCGACTCGGTTCTGATCCCCGCCGGCGTCGAACACTGGTACCGCAACGACGGCGACGAGCCCGGTGCGTTCCTCTGTGCGGTCCCCAACGGCGACGACGAGATCGAACTCGTCGAGTGAGCGCCGCCTCCGGTGCTCGCATCACACCTCGTCACCGTTCATGATCCGGGGTGGACCGACCCGCGATCACGCCCGACCGAAGTCGTTCGATCCGCGGTGGACGGACGGGGATCTGTGCGGTGGACGGACGGGGATCTGTGCGGTGGACGGACGGAGAACCATGCTCGTCCTCACCGACGCGAATCGTTCGAAAGGAGATCGGGAGGTCGCTACGCGGCCGTCTCCTCGTCGGCGCCGGGCGCGTGTTTCTTCACGTTCGTGACGGCCTCAACGGCGCCCGATCGGGAGCCGTAGCCCTCGCCGGAGTCGGCGACGATGTTCCCGTTGCGGTGGCGGAGCCGCCAGCGCCACTCGCCGCCCCGATCCTCGAAGATCTCGAAGGCAGCGGTTCCGACGTCGAGCACGTCGGCGTCGGGCGTGTATTCATTGAGCCGACCGATGGCCTTCTCGGCGCCGCCCTTCGAGGCGTAGCCCTCGCCGGAGTCGGCGATGACGTTGCCGTTGCGGTGGCGGAGCCGCCAGCGCCACTCGTCGGCCGCGTCCTCGTACAGCTCGATCGTCGCGCTGCCGTCGCCGCCGGACGGCTCCCCGTCACCGTCGTCGACGGCGGCGTCCACGGCGTTCGAGCGGACGCTCTCGGCGCCCTGTCGGGCCTTCGAGCGGGAGCTGTATCCCTCCCCGGAGTCGGCGAGGACGTTCCCGTTCTCGTGGATCAGCCGCCAGCGCCACTGGCCGGCCTTGTCGCGGAACAGCTCGAAGGCGGCCGGGTCGACCCGGAGGTAGTCGGCGGCCGCGACGTGCTCGCGGACGCGACCGAGCGCACGCTTCGCGTTCGACTTGGAGGCGTAACCCTCCCCGGAGTCGCCGATGATCTCGCCGTTGTCGTGGCGGAGCCGCCAGCGCCACTCGCCGCCCTGGTCCTCGAACAGCTCGAACGTCGCCGTGCTGTCGATCCCCTCGTCCTCGCTCGGAACGGCCAGGTCCGGATCGTCGGCGTCCGCGGGCTCCGGACCCTCGTCGTCGGCGACCGCGTCGGCCTCCGCGGGCGCCGTCTCGATCCGGAGCACCCCCGCGCCGAGCGCGTTCCGCCGCACGCTGTGGAGCCCCTGTTGGGCCTTTCCGCGGCTGCTGTAGCCCTGTCCGGCGGACGCGATGACGTTGCCGTTGCGGTGGCGGAGCCGCCACCGCGCCTTGCCGGCGCGGTCCTCGAACAGCTCGAAACGGGCCTTGCTCGCCCGGAGCGACTCCAGCTCGGCGCGCGTGCCGGCCAGCTCCTCGTCGAGCTCCGCCGCACGCGTGTCCGCCTCGGCGCGTTCGGCCGCGGTCGTGTCGCGCTCCTTGCGGACCTCGGCGAGCTCCGCTTCCGTTTCCTCGCGGGCGGACTCGGCGTCCGCGGAGGCCTGCTGCATCCGCTCGTAGTCCTCCCGGACCGGGTCGGTGATCAGCGGGACGATCGCGCCTGCGATCCCGATAACGACGATCCCGGCGGCGTAGAGCGCGTTGACGACCTCGTTGCCCGTCGACCGCGACCACCCCTCGGGGAAGACCACGAAGAAGTACGCCACGGCCGCGAACGTGAGGAGGCCGCCGAGCGCCGCGAGCGTCGTCGCGGATCGCCGTAGCGGAAATCGGACGATCGCCCCGATCATCACGAGCGGCGGCGAGAGCGCGACGAGCGCGTAGCCGACCGCACGGGCGGTCGTTCTCGGCGCGGTGAGCGCGAAAACGACCACGCCCAGCACGCCCACGAGCACGCCCAGCGAGAAGATCCAGTACCCCCGCACCTCGTCGTCGGTCGTCGGTTCGCCGATGCGTCCCGCGTACAGGTTCGCCAACGAACCCGATGGGGTTTCATCCGTCATGTCCGTAACCATATACGTTCGCACACTTATATATGCGTGTGAATACCACGATGTTCCTCCACCATCGGGCGACCGAGGATCGACGCGAGACGCTGCCTTCCGCGATCCGACCATTTAGGCCGACGTGGCGATTTCTGCACGTCATGTATCTACTGACCGGCGGATCGGTGGCCGACGCCGACGGCACCCGCGAGGCGAACGTGGCGGTCGCGAACGGGAGGATCGTCGCCATCGGCGACGTGGACGCTGCTGACCTCGACGTCGATGTGGAGGAAGTTACCCGCGTCGACGTCTCCGGCAAGGTCGTCGCGCCGGGGCTGGTCGACGCGCACGTCCATCTGATGATGGACGCGCGGGCGGACGTCGCGACGGCGGCCGCGGAGAGCGACTACACGGCGAGCTTTCGGGCCGCACGGAACCTGCGCGCGGCCGCCGAGGCGGGGGTCGTCGCCGTCCGCGACCTCGGCTCGCGCGGGACGCTCGCGCTCGACGCTGGCGAGTCGGTCGCCGACGGAACGCTGACCGGCCCACGCGTCGTCGCGTGCGGCCGCAACGTGATCATGACGGGCGGGCACGGCAACTGGTTCGGTCGGGAGGCCGACGGCCCCGCCGAGGTGCGAAAGGCCGCCCGCGAGCAGCTGAAGGACGGCGCGGACGTCCTCAAGTGCATGGCGACGGGTGGCGTTCTCACCGAGGGAGCGGTCACGGGCGCGCCGGAGCTCACGCCGGCGGAGCTGGAGGCGTTCACGGACGCGGCGGCGGCGAAGAACACGCCCACGGCCGCCCACGCACACGGCGACGCCGGGATCGAGAACGCGGTTCGGGCCGGGATCACGAGCATCGAGCACGGCACCTTCATGAGCCGAGAGACGGCCGAACTGATGGCCGAGAAGGGAACCTACTGGGTTCCCACCGCGAGCGCGCTCCACGGCATCGTCGACAACGGCGTCGAGGCGGGGATCCCCGAGGACGCCGTCCGGAAGGCGGAGGACGCCGTCGACGCCTTCGCGGACGCGTGGGAGCACGCGCTCGACGCGGGCGTTCGGATCGCGATGGGGACGGATGCGGGGACGCCGTTCAACGCCTTCGAGGACATCGCGGGCGAGCTGGCGTACATGGTCGAGTACGGCATGTCGCCGGCCGAGGCGCTCGAGGCGGCGACCGTCACCGCCGCGGAACTGCTCGGGCTCGACGACGTGGGTCGGGTCGCCGAGGGCCACCGGGCGGACCTCGTCGTGCTCGACGCGAACCCGAACGCGGACGTGGCGGCGTGGGAGGACCCCGACTCGGTGTTCATCGGCGGCGAACCCGTCGTCTGAAGCGTGACGGGTCGGCCGTGGTGCGTGGTCGATCGGTTCTCGGATCCGATCGACGTTTTTTGATCTTCATGCGGTCGAGAGAACGGAATCGGTGATCTGTGTGAGCCGCTCTCAACGTGGGGGTACCCGCGTGCGGGAGGGTTGAACGCAACTCCAACGATGGAACTCGTGAACGACGGCTCCACGGCGTGACGCCGAATTCTTCACGTTCGTTCACCGTCTGGTGTCCCTCCGAAACGGTTTTGCCGACCCCTACCGGACGGTCAGTATGCCGACGGATCCCGATACGGGGTATGACCCTTCGCTGGGTCGCAAGTTCGTTTTCGTGACGGGAGGCGTCATGTCCG
This sequence comes from uncultured Halobellus sp., assembly GCA_964538415.1. Classification (GTDB taxonomy): domain Archaea; phylum Halobacteriota; class Halobacteria; order Halobacteriales; family Haloferacaceae; genus Halorubrum. The sequence continues at coordinate 9,441 of CAZIFX010000023.1, read as the reverse complement.
GGTTAGGTAAGGGGATCACGGCCGCCAGCACCGGCCGGCTCCTCGCCAACGCGGGCTTCGACGTGACCGCCGTGAAGGTGGACCCGTACCTCAACGTCGATGCCGGAACGATGAACCCCTACGAGCACGGCGAGGTGTACGTCCTGAAGGACGGGGGGGAGGTCGATCTGGACCTGGGGAACTACGAGCGGTTCCTCGGGACGGACATGACTTTCGACCACAACGTCACGACGGGCAAGACCTACGAACACGTCATCGAGCGCGAGCGTGCCGGCGACTACCTCGGCAAGACGGTTCAGATCATCCCGCACGTCACCGACGACATCAAGCGGCGCATCCGCGAGGCCGCCGAGGGCTCGGACGTCTGTCTCGTCGAGATCGGCGGGACGGTGGGGGACATCGAGTCGATGCCGTTCCTCGAGGCGCTCCGACAGTTCTCCCACGAGGAGGACCCCGAGGACATCCTCTTCGCGCACGTCACGCTCGTCCCGTACTCGAAAAACGGCGAACAGAAGACGAAGCCGACCCAACACTCCGTCAAGGAGCTGCGCTCCATCGGCCTCCAGCCCGACGTGCTCGTCGGGCGCTGTGAGGACCGGCTTGCCCCCGACGTCAAGGAGAAGATCGCGCTCTTCTGTGACGTTCCCACCGACGCCGTCTTCTCGAACCCCGACGTCGAGGACGTCTACCACGTCCCGTTGATGGTCGAGGACGAGGGGCTCGACGAGTACGTGATGCAGCGGCTCGACCTGGCGGTCGAGGCGCTGCCGAAGGCGGAGCGCTCGACGGAGTGGCGCGAACTCGTCACCCGCGAGCGGACCCACGAGATCGACGTTGCGCTGGTCGGCAAGTACGCGCTGGAGGACGCGTACATGTCGATCCACGAGGCGTTGAAACATGCGGGCATCCAGACGGAGACGGAGGTGAACGTGCTGTGGGTCGACGCCGACGAGACCCGCGACCACCACCTCGAACGGCTGGAGTCGGCCGACGCCGTCGTCGTGCCGGGCGGATTCGGCTCCCGCGGGACGGAGGGCAAGATCGACGCGATCCGCCACGCCCGTGAGAACGACGTACCGTTCCTCGGGCTCTGTCTCGGTTTCCAGATGGCGGTCGTCGAGCACGCCCGCAACGTGCTCGGACTGACGGATGCCCACTCCGCGGAGCTCGACCCCGAGACGCCCCACCCGGTCATCGACCTACTCCCCGAACAGCACGAGACGGAGGAGATGGGCGGGACGATGCGGCTCGGCGCCCACGAGACCGCGATCGCTGCCGACACCCTCGCGTACGAGGTGTACGGCACCGACTCCTGTACCGAACGTCATCGCCACCGCTACGAGGTGAACCCCGAGTACATCGACGATCTCGAGACGGAGGGGCTCCGATTTTCGGGTCGTGCGGGCCGTCGGATGGAGATCCTCGAACGCGCCGACCACCCGTTCTTCTTCGGGACGCAGGCACACCCCGAGTTCCGGTCGCGACCCGACCGGGCGAGCCCGCCGTTCGTCGCGCTCGTCGAGGCGGCGCTGGAATCGACGGACACAACCGAACGGAACGCGGACGTGACGGTATAATGGTCGACACGGACGAGTTCATCGACGAGGCGATAACGGAGATCCGCGAGGCGATCGGCGACGCGAACGCCGTGATCGCCCTGTCCGGAGGCGTCGACTCCTCGGTCGCGGCGACGCTCGCGTACGAGGCGGTCGGCGACCAGCTCACGCCCGTCTACGTCGATACGGGACTGATGCGGAAGGGCGAAACCGAGGAGATCCGCGAGACGTTCGCCTTCATGGAGTCGCTGCGGGTGATCGAGGCCCAGGACCGCTTTTTCGACCGGCTGGCGGGCGTTACGGATCCCGAGGAGAAACGTCACGTCATCGGCGAGGGCTTCATCGACGAGTTCGAGGACGTCGCCCGCGACGTCGACGCGGACTATCTCGTACAGGGGACCATCTACCCCGACCGAATCGAGTCGGAGGGGAACATCAAGTCCCACCACAACGTCGGCGGACTTCCGGAGGTCGTCGACTTCGAGGGGATCGTCGAGCCGGTACGCGATCTGTACAAAGACGAGGTCCGTGCGGTCGCCCGCGCGCTCGGGCTGGAGGCGGTCGTCTCCGAGCGGATGCCGTTCCCCGGCCCCGGTCTCGCGGTCCGGGTCGTCGGCGAGGTGACCCCCGAGAAGGCGGACGTCGCCCGCGAGGCCTGCCACGTCGTCGAGGAGGAGCTTGAGGAGTACGAGCCGTGGCAGGCGTTCGGCGCCGTGCTCGGCAAGGCAACGGGCGTGAAGGGCGACAACCGGGTCCACGGCTGGGTCGTCGCCGTCCGCTCCGTCGAGAGCCGCGACGGCATGACCGCGCGCGCACAGGAGATCGACTGGAGCACGCTTCAGCGGATCCAGAGCCGGATCACCGGCGAGAACGAGAACGTCGCGCGCGTCGTCTACGACGTCACCCACAAGCCGCCGGCGACGATCGAGTACGAGTGATGACGGACGCCACCGTCATCGTCGTCGGCGCCGATCCGCACGGGCTCGGCGAGGAGCTGGAGGCGTTCGGCGCGACCGTGATCCGGATCGAGGCGCCCGTCTCGGGCGAGACGCTGGACCGAGCGGGCATCGCCGACGCCGCGATCGTCGTCGTCACCGAGATGTCGGAGGCGACGGCGCTCGCGGTCGCGAAGGAGCGAAATCCCGACGTCCGGGCGGTCACCTACGCCGAGCAGTCGCTGCCGGCGTACGCCGCCCGCGTGACCGACCTCGCGCTCGATCCCGACCTGCTCCCGCCGGCCGTCGTCGCCGAGGAGCTGCTCGGAGGCTCGGCGACCAACTGATCGCTCACGACGTCCCTTTTCAGTCCACAAGGGCTCACGCCGTCCGCGTCGTCCGCGATTCCTGCCCCGGCTCCCGCCGCTTATGTATCCGGACGTGGTGGGTCGACCATGGACGAGGAGTCACGCGGGGACCGTCGCTCGCCGGTCGGCGAGCCCGTCGTGCGTGCGGATCCGGCGATCACCGGCGAGCAGGCGACCGAGGCGGTCGGATTCGACCCCGACGACCCCGAAAGCGTCGTGACCGCCGCGGAGACGGTTCGCCGGTTCGCGACCGGCGACGTCACGGACGACGACCACGTGCTCATGCTTCGCGGGGCGGCCGCCTGTGCCGCGCTCGTGCGCGGCGTCGGCTCGTACAAGGCCGCAGCCGAGAGCGCGGGCGAAGGGGTCTCCGTCCCCTTCATTCGCAAGTGGGCACGGGTCCACGACCTCCCGCAGGCGATCCGTCGACACGTCGCCCGCGGCCACATCGCGCCCAGCGCGGCGAAACACGTCGCGCGGGTCGCCGGCGACGATCGATACCTCCTCGCGTGGGCGACGCTGGACGGCGACCTCACCGTCCGTGAGGTCCGCTCCGTCGTCTCCGCGATCCACGATGGCACCGACGCGGAGACGGCGCTCCGGGACGCCGGCGTCGACGTCGGCGAGTTGACCCTTCGGCTCCCCGTGGACGGCTACGTCGAACTCCGACGCCGGGCATCGATGGAGAACGTCGACCCCGGCGACCTCGTCGGCGAGGCGCTTTCCGCGTTCTTCGCGGACGACTCTTAATTGGAACCGTTTCCCGGACCGGCCCTTCACGAACTCACCTCTCAGTCGCTCTGCCGCTCCGCGAACCGTTGCACCGCCGCCGCGATGGCCTCGCGGCCGCGCTCGACCTCGGACCAGCTGATGGACTCGTTCGGATAGTGTGCCTCGCCGACGTCGCCGGGACCGAAGAGGACGGCAGGGATTCCCGCGTCGACGAAGTGGCGCGAGTCGGCGCCGTAGGTCGCGCCCGCCGGCTCGGCGTCCGGCAGCCCGACGTCCGCGAGCCCCGCCCGCACGGCTCCGACGATCGGCTCGTCGGGCGCGATCTCGTAGGGCTCGAACTGCACCGAGAAGCGCTCGAACCGCGGCGGGTGCTCGCGGAGCCACGGGTCGTCCTCGGCGACCTCCTCGAGCCGCTCGCGGAAGACCGCCTCCGCGTCGGCGACGGTCTCGTCCGGCGCAACCCCGATCCGGAACTCCGCGGTCAGCGAGGCGGGCACCGTCGAGGCCCACGAGCCCGCGTTCACGGTTCCACAGACGACCGGAAACGGCACGGGGAACTCCTCGTAGAGCGGATGCGCGTGCGTCTCGGCGCGCTCGCTCTCCAGCTCCTCGAACGCTCGTCGGATCCGCTCGAAGCGGGGGAGGACGTCCTCGCCGTGCCAGCGCGTCGCGGCGTGGGCGCTCCGCCCGGTCAGCTCCAGCCGGGCCATGAGGCTGCCGCCGCAGGCGACGACGGGGGTCAATCCGGTCGGCTCGGCGACGATGGCGGCGTCGCGCTCGAAGGGGTACGGGTTCGAGAGCACCGCGGTCGCCGCGCCGTAGCCGCCGTCCTCCTCGCCCGCGACCGCCTCGACGACGATCCGGAGGCCCGCGTCGTCTCCGCCCATCCCGCCGGACTCGACCGCCTCGCGGACGTCGAGCGCGGCGCCCACGCAGGCGGCGACCCCCGACTTCATGTCCGCGGCGCCGCGTGCGGTCAGGCTCTCGTCGCTCCCCTGGCCGCGGCGCGTCGGCTCGAAGGGATCGCTCTCCCACGACGCTGCTTCGGCGGGAACCACGTCGAGGTGGCCGTTGAGGACGACCGTGGGGTACTCATCGGATCCGCCATCGTCGGTTGGATCGAGCGTCGCGTCGCCGAGCGCGAGAACGCCTCCGACGCTGCGCCGGCCGGTGACGTCGATCGCGTCGGGATCGTCCGGGAAGGAGGGATGCTCGGCGAGCAGGTCGGCGTCGGCCTCCCAGACGTATGTCTCGAAGCCGAGATCGTCGAGGCGGTCGCGGACCCAGTCGGCGGCCACGGCCTCCTCGCCGGCGGCCGATCGGAACCGGCAGAGCCGGTCGGTGAACTCGCGCAGGTCGAATGCCATGATCGCGGCGATGGCGGCGTGGGTCCTAACGGTTCTGGTCGCTCCCGCGGCGACGTTCCGGGGTCGTGAGCGGCGTGTCACCGCGGTTCGTCCGCCCGTCGCCGGTCGATCGTTTCTAAACGCTTATAGGGGCGCTCGCGCTAAGGAAGGACGTGGGCCGGTAGCTCAGTTAGGGAGAGCGTCCGGCTTTTAACCGGACGGTCGGGGGTTCGAATCCCTCCCGGCCCGTATTCTCGCGGTGAGCAACGGTCACGAGCCGCGAGCGCGTCGAAGGAGGACGGGATCCGGAGTCGCAGTCCGAACCCGCCCGTAGGCAACGGCGGGACTCGTCATGTGGTGTCGGGCTCCGCGCCGAAACCGCGGCCTCACGCCTCCCCGGCCTCGTGCGCGTTCCTCACGCGTGCTCGTTTATCGGGGGGCTTCCACCGGTCGCACTCGCCAGCCTCAACGTTCGACTTCCGCCTCCCGACGCCTTTTGAGTGACGCCCGAGTGGATCCCGCATGCAGCCTCTGACCGCGGCGGACTACCACGATATCGCGAAGCCGGCGGATCCCCGACTCTCGCCCGACGGCGGGCGCGTCGCGTTCCTCCGGAAGCAACCCCTCGACGAGGAGACGACCGAGTCGACGGTGTACGTCGTCGACGTCGGCGACGATGACGGCTCGGCCCCGACCGAGCCGCGTCGGCTCACCCTCGCGGAGGGCGTCGACGCGGAGCCGCGCTGGAGCCCCTCGGGCGACCGGATCGCCTTCACCTCGACGCGCGGCGGCGACGACGACCGCACCCAGCTGTGGGTGCTGCCGACCGACGGCGGGGAGGCCCGCCGGGCGACGAACGTGGTCGGCGGCGTCTCGGAGATCGCGTGGTCGCCCGACGGCGAGCGGATCGCCTTCGTCCAGTCGGTCACCGCCGAGGACCGCGAGGCCGACCGTGACCTGTCGGTGTCGGACGACTACGACCCCGACGAGCACCCCGACCCGCGGGTGATCGACCGGATGGTCTACCGAACCGCCCAGCGTCACTTCGACGGACGCCGTCCCGGGATCTACCTCGTCGACGCGGACGCGACGGTCGACGGGGCGGACGCCGACGCGGAGCCGGCAGTCGACCGCGTCACCGCCCGCGAGGCCGACTTCGGGTCGCCGACGTTCGGCGACGCGGGAACCCTGTATTACACGGAGTCGGTCGGCGAGGATCCCGACGACTCCCTCGAGATCGCGATCCACGCACACGACCTCGCGGCCGGGGACGCGACCGACTCGGTCGACTCGACCGATTCCGTGGGGGACGCCGAGCGGATCCACACCACCTTCGGGTGGGAGACGCCGCTCGCTGCGACCGCGGACGGCCGGGTCGCGTTCGCGCACGTCGAGCCCGACCAGGCGTCGCTCCGACAGACGGATCTGCACGTCCTCGACCGCGAGACCGGCGAGGTCGCGGAGCCGACGGCGACGCTCGACCGGACCCTGGGGCGCGGAGCGGAGCCGGCCTGGGGCCCCGACGGCGACACGCTCTACTTTACGACACCGGACGAGGGCGCGGTCGCGGTCTGGGCGGTTCCGGACGACGCCTCGGCGGATCCGGAGCGTGTCGTCCGGAAGGGGATGGTGTCGGGGGCGACCGTCGACGGTTCGGCGGGCGCGGGCCCCGAGGCCGTGACGGTCGCGTTCGCGACGAGCGAGTGGGACCATCCGGGTGACGTCTTCGTTCGCGACGCCGCGGCCGGCGAAACCCGTCGGCTAACCGAGTTGAACGCGGATCTGCTCGCGGAACGCCGGATCGGAGAACCCGAGGAGCTGCGGTTCGAGTCGGCGGGCACGGAGATACAGGGGTGGGTGTTGACGCCGCCCGAGGCTGACGCGAACTCACCCGAGGGCGACGCGGATCCTGCGACCGAGACGCATCCGCTCGCGGTCGAGATCCACGGCGGGCCACACGCGATGTGGTCGACATCGGGGACGATGTGGCACGAGTTCCAGACGCTCGCCGCTCGCGGCTACGTCGTCTTCTGGTCGAATCCACGCGGCTCCGCCGGCTACGGCGCAGAGCACATGGCCGCCATCGAGCGCGACTGGGGCGACGCCACGCTGACGGACGTCATGGCGGGCGTCGGCCTGATCGCCGAGCGCGAGGCCGTCGACGCGTCGAACGCGTTCGTCACGGGCGGCTCCTTCGGCGGGTTCATGACCGCCTGGACGGTCGGCAACACCGACTGCTTCGACGCGGCCGTCGCACAGCGGGGCGTCTACGACCTCACCGGCTTCTACGGCTCGACGGACGTCGCCTACAAGCTGCTCGAGGGTGACTTCGACACGGTTCCCACCGAGGAGCCCGCGTGGCTCTGGGAGCAGTCGCCGACGGGCCACGTCACGAACGTCGACACGCCGACGCTGCTTATCCACGCCGAGGACGACACCCGCACGCCGATCTGTACGGCGGAGCTCTACCATCGGCTGCTCCGGAAGGAGGGCGTCGAGACGCGTTTCGTGCGCTACCCGCGTGAGGGCCACGAGCTCTCGCGCTCGGGCGAGCCCGGCCACGTCGTCGACCGGATCGAACGGATCGTCCGCTGGTTCGACGGCTACTCGGATCACCACGACGCCTCGAAGGCGCTCGACCGTCCCGACGGGGACGGGTTGACCGCGGACGCGGAGGCGGACGAGTCGGTCGACGATCACTGAGACGCTGCGCGACGGACTGGTTCCGGATCCGGAGACGGACTTCGACCGTCACGCCGCGGCAAGTAGCTTCAGGCGAAGCTCGCGCTCGTCGACCTCGTATTTGAACGCCGGGTGGCCGTCGACGAGGACGTAGGGGACGCGTTCGCCGTACTCCTCGGCGAGTTCGGGGTCGTCATCGACGTCGACGAGGTCGATCGCGACCGCGACGTCGAGGCCGTCGGCGACGCGCTCAACGGTCTCGTGGGCGACGTCACAGAGCGAGCAGGCCTCGCGGGTGTAGATCGTGACGCGGACGGGATCGATTGACGTATCCCTCACGACGCCCGTTCGGGTCGCCGACGGCGAGTACGTTTCGCTTTCGCGGGGTGGGCGGTCGGTCCGGGGGACGGGGTCGGCTCAGTCGGCGTCCGCGTCGACGACGAACTCCACGTCGCCCGCGATGACGGCGCTGAGGACCACGGCCGCGCCGACGACGAGGGCGACGACGAGCGTGGTGAGCGTCACCGAGAGCGCGTCGCCGCCGACCATGACGCCGACGAACGCGCCGACGGACCCGCCGACGCCCCCCGCGATCACCGCGAGCGTCTTCGCGTCGTCCATCGTCCGGGATTCGTCGATCAGAGTCATAACGCTTCGCGTCGGGTTCTCTCCGCTGATAACTCGCGATTCCGTGACGGCCGGCCTCAGCGCGGATACTCGCGACCGAGGTCGGGTTCCTCGGGTTCACTTCCCGCGTTCTCCCTGCTTCCCGCGTTCTCTCGGCCTTCGGCGTCGGCGGCGGGGCTGACGCTCCCGGTGCGGTAGCCGGCCATGTCGAGGGTGACGTACTCGAAGCCGAGGTCGGCTAGGTGTTCGTGGACGGCCTCCGCGAAGGCCGGATCGAGCGCTCGCTCCAGCTCGTCCGGAGCGATCTCGACGCGCGCCAGCCCGTCGTGGTCGCGCACGCGGAAGCCCGAAAAGCCCCACTCACGGAGGAGCCGCTCGGCCCTCTCGACGCGCGAGAGCCGTTCCTCGGTGACGGCGAGGCCGGTCGGGATGCGTGAGGAGAGACACGCCATCGACGGCTTGTCGGCGACGGAGAGGCCGTACGCCTCGGCGATGGCGCGCACCTCCGGCTTCGTGATCCCGGCGTCGAGCAGCGGCGAGGCGACGTCGAGCTCCTCGACGGCCCGCAGCCCGGGGCGGTGGCCCGCTCCGGGGTCGTCGGCGTTCGTCCCGTCACAGACCGTGTCGATGTCGAGCTCGCGGGCCGTCTCGTACATCCGCCCGAGTCGCATCGTCCGGCAGTGATAACAGCGCTCGTCGTCGTTGGCGACGAAGTTCGGGTCGTCGAGTTCGGAGAAGGCGACCGTCTCGTGACGGATCCCGATCTCCTCGGCCACCCGGCGGGCATCGTCGAGTTCGGCCGCGGGGAGCGTCTCCGAGCGCGCGGTGCAGGCGACCGCGTCCGTACCGAGCGCGTCGTGTGCGAGCGCGGCGACGACCGAGGAGTCGACGCCGCCCGAAAAGGCAACGAGGACTCCGTCGTGCTCGGCGAGCGCGTCGCGGGCGGCCGCCGCTTTCGCCGCCGTCTCGGGCGCAAGCGTCCCCGATTCGGCGGCGATGGCGTCCTGACTCATGGGTCGGGGTTCGGCGTCAGGGTGAAAAAGGGCGTCGGCCCGACTACGAGCTCAGTCGTCCACAGACGGTCCTCGCCGGGACTGTGTCCCGTCTCGTAGGCCAAAGGCCAGCGCAGCAACCACGAATCCGACCATTACGACGCTGATCGCTCCAGTCGTCGCACCGTAGCCACTCGGTTCGA